>UROL01000053.1 GCA_900549495.1 uncultured Eubacteriales bacterium
CCTCGGTCTCGTGGGCTCGGAGATGTGTATAAGAGACAGGGTGGAAGTCATTTCCCAGTAAACGCATCGGGTCGGGATTCCCGGCCGGAACGTGGGAGGGGTGAAAACCCCGCAAAAAATGCGCGCCGCGCATATTACCACATTTTTATCAGGAGGTGCTTATTATGGCACAGAAAGTCACTGGCATTATTAAGCTTCAGATTAACGCCGCTAAGGCAACCGCTTCTCCCCCCGTTGGCCCTGCTCTGGGTCAGCACGGTGTGAATATCGCCGCTTTCATCAAGGAGTTCAACGCCCGCACCAAGGACATGGAGGGCTATAAGATTCCTGTCGTTATCACTGTTTACGCAGACCGCAGCTTCACCTTTATCACCAAGACTCCTCCGACCCCCATGCTGATTATGAAGGCAATCGGTCTGGACAAGGGTTCCGGCGTCCCCAACAAGACCAAGGTCGGTAATATCACCAAGGCTCAGGTCTCCGAGATCGCCAAGACCAAGATGCCCGACCTGAACGTCGCTTCCCTGGAAGCTGCCGAGAGCCAGGTTGCTGGCACTTGCCGCTCCATGGGCGTCGTTGTTGTTGACTGATAATTTGCGAATCCGAAATTCTATTTCGGAAATGTGGGAGGATTATTCCGCATCACCACTTTAAGGAGGATAAAAAATTGTTTAGAGGCAAAAAGTATAAGGAGAGCGCCAAGTTGATTGACCGCTCCGTTCAGTATGATCCCACCGAAGCCCTGGGCCTGGTTGTGAAGGGCGCTTCCGCTAAGTTCGACGAGACCGTCGAAATCCACATCAAGTTGGGCGTTGACTCTCGTCACGCTGACCAGCAGGTTCGTGGCGCCGTGGTTCTGCCCAACGGCACCGGCAAGACCCGCCGGGTTCTGGTGTTCGCTAAGGACGCCAAGGTGGAAGAGGCCAAGGAGGCTGGCGCCGATTACGTTGGCGGCATGGAGCTGGTGGAGAAGATTACCAAGGAAAACTGGTTTGACTTCGACGTTGTGGTTGCCGCACCCGACATGATGGGCATCGTTGGCCGTCTGGGTAAGGTTCTGGGCCCCAAGGGCCTGATGCCCTCCCCCAAGGCTGGCACCGTCACTCCCAATGTTGGCTCTGCTGTCAAGGAAATCAAAGCTGGTAAGGTTGAGTACCGTCTGGACAAGACCAACATCATCCACTGCCCCATCGGCAAGGTTTCCTTCGGCGAAGAGAAGCTGACCGAGAACATGGACACCCTGGTTAAGGCTGTTGTCAAGGCAAGACCCGCAGCTGCCAAGGGCCAGTATATCCGCTCCTGCACCGTGGCTTCCACCATGGGCCCCGGCGTGAAGGTTTCCACCGCCAAGTATCTGTAATTGCACTTGCACGAAAGCGAGAGCCCCACATTGGGAGCTCTCGCTTTTTCTTGGGAATATGTCATAGGAAAGGGCTGCTTTCCTGCAACAAATGGGGTCAGGTTCATCGCCTGACCCCATTTGTGGATGCTATGCTTCTTTACTTCTGGCGATGGAAAACAACAGATCCCATAACCTCATTGTCCCAGTTGATAAAACGCAGCGTCAGGGTATCGCCAAAGTTGCCCTGCACTTTGGACCATCTGCATTCATAGCCGCCGTTGCCATCGTCGAGCCAGCCGCCTTCGGCATATGTAATCCCATCAATGTCCATCCTCTTGAGGTCATCAGGGAATACCTCAGGTAATTCCTGGTCAAACACAATGGAGTTGCCCGCCGGGGACTGGTAGACCCGGAAGGAATTGGTGCGGACGCCTGCCACCTCGTTGGCTCCCTCCGCCTTGTAGACCAGCACATCTCCGGCAGCCTCCTTTACGGTGAAGGGAAGTTCCACCCGGGTAACGTCTTTTTGCCCGTCAACCCTGGCACTAACACTGCAAGTTCCCTCCGTCACGGACACGTCGGTGCTTTTCTGCCCGGTTTCCACAATGGTCATTTCGCTGTCAGATTGGCTCTTGTAAAACAGGGCTGTCGTTGGGATGCCCAGCTTGTCCCGGTCTTGGATTCCGGCACCAACATACAATAGGGTCTTGCCCTGCTGGGCGGCATAGTCCCCCAGGGTCTGACCACGGGGCAGACCGATTTCGCTTACATCGTCACTGGCACTGCAATATTCGGGAACGACAACGTATTTGTCGCCGCCGGAAATGCCGACACTGATGGTAAAGCTGGCACTGTCAAACAGGCTTTCCAGCATGGTGCAGCTCCAATCCTCCGTGGTGGTCGCCTGGGCGCTTTGGGTTTCGATGTAGGGTGCCGCCTCAGAGGGGACTTCATAGGTGGTACCCTGGGTGATTTCCTGCATCCCCAGATAGTTCATGGCTGCAAAGGCCGTCACCAGCAGCAGCGATACCGCAATGATTGCTGCCAGGAGCATAAACTTCACCCGGCTGGCAGGGGATTTTCTCCCATAATGCTTCTTCATATCTTGTGCCTCCATAATATATTCATTCCGAATGTTTTCAAAGGAATCCAGGAGATCCATGGTTTTCATAGCAAACCCTCCTTGTCTAAAAACCGGCGCAGTTTTTCCCGGGTGCGGAACAGCTGGGTCTTGACGCTGCTTTCGCTCATTCCCGTTTCCTCCACCATCTGCTTGATTGACCGCAAATACCAGCAGCGGGAAACAAACAATACCCGCTCCCGCTGGGGCAGCCCATCCAAAAAGCGGTTCAGCGCCCCCCGCAGTTCCTTGGCCCGAAGCTGCGCCTCTGGGTCGCTGCCGCCGGAAATACATTCTTCCAGCTCCTCCAGGGCAACCGCCGTTTCTCCCCCGCCCCGCTTGCCTGCGGAATTCTTCCGCCAGCGGTCCAGGGAAATATGGCGAGTGATTTTTGCCAGGAATGCTGCAAAAATCACCGGTCTTGTGGGTGGGATGCTGTTCCAAGCAGATAAATATGTATCGCTGACGCTTTCTTCGGCATCCTCCCGGCTGGAAAGAATGTTCCAGGCAATCTGATAGCACAGTCTCCCATACTTCTGGTCTGTCTGCTGAATTGCCTGCTGGTCACGAGAGAAGTACAAATCGATGATTTGCGTATCCTCCATGATCGTCACCTCCTGTTTCTACGGATGTAAGGTCCTTACACCTATCAAGGCGTAAAATAATCCCATTGGTTACAGTATTCTGGAAGAATTTTTTGATATTTTCAATAAATTAGTACATTGCCCCTTGTAAATTCTCACAAATTGGCGTATACTAATCTATATTTTCATGCAAGAGAGGGACTCAAAAATGGATTTGATTTCTGTCAGAGAGCTGTTTAAGAACACTAGCGCCTATGCAGACAAGGAGATTACTGTGGGCGGCTGGGTTCGTGCAAACCGCAAGAGCAAGCAGTTCGGCTTCATTTCACTGAATGACGGTACTTATTTCACCCCTGTTCAGGTGGTGTATACCGACGCCATGGAGAATTTCCAGGAGATTGCCAAGGTCAATATCGGCGCTGCTCTGATTATCACCGGCAAGCTGCTGCTGACCCCCGATGCACCTCAGCCCTTTGAGATTCAGGCTGCCTCCGTGGTGGTAGAGGGCGAGTCCAGTGGCGACTATCCCATGCAGAAGAAGCGGCACAGCGTGGAGTTCCTGCGCACCATGCCCCATCTGCGCCCCCGCACCAACCTGTTCCAGGCGGTGTTCCGTGTGCGCAGCCTGGCTGCTTACGCCATCCATAAGTTCTTCCAGGAGCGGGACTTTGTATATGTCCATACGCCCCTGATTACCGGCTCCGACTGCGAGGGCGCCGGTGAAATGTTCCAGGTGACTACCCTGGACCTGAACAACGTTCCCAAAACCGAAGACGGCAAGGTGGATTTCAGCAAGGACTTCTTCGGCAAGCCCACTAACCTGACGGTTTCCGGCCAGCTCAACGGCGAGACCTTTGCCATGGCCTTTAAGAACATCTATACCTTCGGCCCCACCTTCCGGGCAGAAAACTCCAACACCACCCGGCACGCTGCCGAGTTCTGGATGATTGAGCCGGAAATCGTCTTTGCTGACCTGAATGACAATATGCGTCTGGCAGAGGATATGATTAAATACATCATCTCCTATGTGCTGGAGCACGCCCCCGAGGAAATGGCATTCTTCAACGAGCGGGTGGATACCGGCCTGTTGGAGCGGCTGAATCATGTGCTGAACAGCGATTTCGGCCATATCACCTATACCGATGCCGTGAAGATTCTGGAAGAGCACAACGACCGCTTTGCCTATCCGGTGCACTGGGGCTGCGACTTGCAGACCGAGCACGAGCGCTTCCTGACCGAGGAGGTATTCAAGCGCCCGGTGTTCGTTACCGACTACCCCAAGGACATCAAGGCCTTCTACATGAAGCTGAACCCCGACGGAAAGACCGTGGCCGCCATGGACTGCCTGGTGCCGGGCATCGGCGAAATCATCGGCGGCAGCCAGCGTGAGGACAACTACGACCTGCTGAAGGCCCGCATTGAAGAGCTGGGGATGCGTACCGAAGACTATGACTTCTACCTGGACCTGCGGAAGTACGGCTCTGCCCGCCATGCCGGTTTCGGCCTGGGCTTTGAGCGCTGCGTCATGTACCTGACCGGTGTGAGCAACATCCGGGATGCCATTCCCTTCCCCCGCACCGTGGGCAACTGCGAACTGTAATATTTCAAAAGCCTGGCAGGTTTCTTGCCAGGCTTTTTTGTGGAGGATACATGCTATGATTTTTCGAAAGGCAGAGCTGCAAGACTGCAACGCAGTATACAACCTGTATCGCACCCTGGCGGGCCGCCCTCTGTGCACCTGGGATGCGGAGTACCCCGGCTGGCTTCAAATTAACGAGGACTACGAAAGCGGCGGGCTCTATGTAATGGCCCAGGATGAGGGCATTGTAGGTGCCATTTCCATTGTGCCGGAGAACGAACTGGATGCGCTCCCCTTCTGGCGATTCCAAAACGCCCGGGAAATTGCCCGGGTGGCTGTGGCGCCCGGCCAGCAGGGCAAAGGGATTGGCTTTCAAATGACAGATGCGGTATGCCAGCTTCTAAAGGGGCGAGGCGTATCCGCTCTGCACCTGCTGGTATCGCCGGATAATATTCCGGCCCAGAGGATATACCAAAGGTGCGGCTTTGATTTCCTGGAAAGATGCCAGATGTTTGGCCTGGAATTCATCGCATGTGAAAAGCCGCTGTAGCTCCGCTTACCGTACCCGGCGAAGCTCCACTCCATAGGTACTGTGTGACGGATAGACACGGTATAGCCCCTGAGGCACTGGGGCATCCTGGCTGAACTCTGCAAAAACCGGGCGGAGGGCCTCCTCCACACTGAGCAGATACACATAATTGCAGCCATCCTTCAATTCCTCGGCCCAGACCTCTGCCGGATGTTCCCGGCCCGGAACCACCACCTGGGTCTGAGCAAACCCATTGCGAAGGTTGATGTCCGGGGAAATCAGGTCGAAGAAGATACGGTGATGGATATGGCTGTTTTCAATTCCGTCTCCTGCAATAACCAGGTAAATCCACCCTTCCTCACCCTGGTGCAAATCCTGCCGAACCGATTGCTGCAGCTGCTGCGCCTGGGCATCCTCCTCTGCCAACAGCGGATTATAGGGAAAGAGGAAGCGCCATACGGCCATGGTTCCAATCGCCGCAGCCAGACAGCACCCTGCCAGGGCAACGGCCCCGGCTTTGCAAAGTCCGGAAATCAAAGAGGAAAGTTTCCAGTGAATACACTTTGGAAGCCCATCGCAGAGAATATACACCGCCAATCCCAGAAGCAGCGCGGCCATATAGCGGGGAAAGGATTCCAGCGTTTTTCCGTAAATCAGGGCATAGCCATAGATATAGGCGACGGCAGAAGCCAGGAAGCCCAGGGCAATCTTCTGATTTCTCTTGCGGGCATACCCTTCTTCCCGGCAGGAAAGGGCATAGAACAGCACCCACATCACCGGGTAGACAAAGGCAAAGGATGCAAAAAAGCCCAGGGGAACCTTATAGGCAATCATGGGCACAGAAACCAAGCCACGAAGCACATTGCATATTTCTGCGCCGCTGAGCCAGTGCATCCGCAGAGGAACCAGGTCGTGAATATCCCGCACAAGCAGCAGGAGCTTCCAGCTGCCAATGCTGACCGGCAGCGCCAAAATAGGCAGCAGCATACGCCAATTTCGTTCCTGCCATTCCAGAGCAATGGCAACTGCCAGAGCGGCGACTGCAAATACAATTCCTGTATTTTTCAGAAGGCACAGCACCCCCAGCACCAGAGCAAAGGAGAGGGCACCAACGCCGTCCGCCTGGGGCTTGCTCTTTGCCAGCACGAAGCCATAGCCCATCACAATTCCCAAAAGTGGGTCCACAAACAGGGACATTCCGAACATTCCGGCATCCCCAAAATGGGAGGTCAGGGCCAGCGGCATCAGCAGGAGCAGCAGCCCCGCCGGTGCAAGGAGCTTCCACTCTCGCCATTCCCACTTGGAAAGGGCGGGAATGAAAAAGGACAGCGCCATGCAGGCATACCCCACATACAGCGCTCCTTCGGAAAAGGTCTCCGAGAAGGCCGTGAAAAAGAAGCACAGCAGCGGAAGAGCCGGTGGGTAGGACTGCATAATGGAAAAAATAGGGCTGCTCCGGCCAAGCTGGAGGTTACCGGTAGCATGGATTGCCTTGGGAACCGCCCCCCAGAGCCGCAGCTCATCATGCAAAGACACCACATTGCCGGAGAAGAATACCCAGAAAATGGCGCAGAGGCAAAGGTACACCACCATCCCCGGGGTGAAAATCCAGGCCATATATGGCTTGCCTCCCCCCATTTTGCGCCACCCGGCAAGAAAGAGCAGCACACTGCATCCGCACAGGAGCCAAACCCCCAGGTAAGCGGCGCTGCACAGATAGAAAGGATAGAGCCAAAGAATTGCGATGCAGAAGCACACCGGGAGCATCTGCTCAATACGTCGCCGGAGAAGGGCTGCCCCTCCGGCTGCCATCAGCAGGAGAAGCAGCAGCGCAATAACCGATGTCAGCATAGGCGCCTCCTTACTTTTCCGGCCGCTTTCTGCACAGATAGGTATCCAGCTTCTCCTTCATGTTTTCCGGCATTTCACGCTTCACCGGGCAGTGCCGGGCATTGGCCATGCGCTGGGCAAAGGCAATGAGGAAATCAATGTCCTGAACCATCTGCTCCCCCTTCATAACCGCCATGGTATCGTAGCTATTATGGATTGTGGCGGTATTTCCCGGGGCAATGCGGGCAAAGGAGACAGCAGGGATGCCCCGGTCGGCAAAGGGGGTGGAATCGCTGGAATAGACATCCTGAGAAGCCTTCATATCAAATCCAAATTCAGCGGCGAAATACTCAATGTATCCCACCAGTTTTTCCTCGGCGGTGGCACAGGCAATGAATTTGCCCATAATGCAGCCAATCATATCCAAATTGATGTTTAGAACGATTTTTTCCAGCTCCGCCTCATGGGCAGTGCAGTATGCCTTGGAACCCAGAAGGCCACGCTCCTCACAGCCGCACCAGATGAAACGCAGGCCATACCGGTGGGGATGCTTTGCAAAGTGCTCTGCCAGCCCCAGCAGCCCCACAGAGCCGGACATATTGTCATAGGCCCCCTGGGACAGGGATGTGGAATCATAGTGGGCTGTAAAGGCGATATACTCCTCTACCTCGCCGGGCATATCCAGCACCACATTCTGGGAGGAACCGGTATATTCTCTCTGCTGTAAGGTAATTTTTGCCATGGAGACACCCTTTTGAATCATAGCGATGGCATCCTTGGCATTGATATTGACACCGGGAATGACATTTCCCTGGCTGACATAGCTTCGCAGCTCCCGGGCATCGATATCCCGGTCGGTGTAATTGGCATTGCCATCATAGGTAACAAAGCCTACAGCTCCATTGGCTAGGATATCCTGGTACACCCAATATCCCAAATAGCCGTCCAGCATAACAATCTTGCCGCGGCACTGGCTCAGCGACCAAGGATCCGTGGAGCGGAGATAATAAAATGGAGCCTCTATTTCCCCACTCCCGGCACACATATAGCCCTTACAGGGAATCTCCACGCCGTCTGCGGTAAAAATAGCCTCCCCGATATCCCCCATGGGGACCTCAAAGGGCTCCAGCGTAGCCTGCTTTCCAAATTCGGCAACACACCGGCAGATATAATCTGCCGCCTTTTTTTCCTCTGGACGGCCCCCCATGCGTACATAGGCGGTATCGGAAAAGATTTTCATAATTTTTTCTGCGTTCATAAGTATTTCCTCCTGATTTCGGTGGTTCTATCATATCACATTCCTATAATTTTACAAGCAATAAGGGCAAAAAAGAGGCCGCCCAAAAAGAGCGGTCTCAATTTCAATCAGAAGATTACAGAGATTCTAGCACTCTGCACAGGAAATCCCAGGTACGGGCAGTGGAGGCAATCTCCAGCTTCTCCCGGCTGGTGTGGATATCATGCATCTGGGGCCCGATGGAGACGGCATCCAATCCGGGGAGCTTCTGGTTCAGCAGGCCGCACTCCAAACCGGCGTGAATGGCGAGAACCTGGGGCTCTTTGCCGAACATCTCGGTGTAAATTTTTACCATGGTATCCCGCAGCGGAGAATCCTTGCGATATTCCCAGGCAGGATACTCCCCCTGCTGGGAATAAACACCGTCATGGAACTCGCTGAACTTTTTCAGCTGGTCCAGCAAATCCTGCTTTTCCTTGTTGACGCTGCTGCGAACGGAGAAAGTGGCGGTGAAAAGCTCCCCCAGCTTTGCAATGCCCAGATTCAAGCTGGTCTGAACCAGGCCGGGGATGTCGGCGCTATAGCTCTGCACGCCGTTGGGGGCGGCGCAAAGCAGAGAAATCACCCGGGCAGTATCCTCGGTGGTCAGGCTATTGCCCCCCAAGGCATCCACGTCGAAAGCCTGGACGGTGGCATCCGGCTCATCGTACTGCTCCCGAACTTCTGCCTGAAGGTGAGCGGCAATATCATTGATTCTCTCCAGACCGATACCCATGGCCACAACATTTGCCTGGCAAACCCGGGGAATGGCATTGTCCTGGGTGCCGCCGGAATAGGAAGTCAGGCACAGGGGCATCAGCTTTTGAATGCGGCTCATGAATTCCCCCATGACCTTGTTGGCATTGGCACGGTTCCGGTGAATGTCCGCACCGGAGTGGCCTCCCTGCAAGCCGTCCACGCTGAGACGAATGCAGGGCCCATAAACCATTTTGCGATTGACCTTCAGGGAAATGGTTGCTCTTGCACCACCGGCGCAGGAAACGGTAAAGATGCCCTCTTCTTCGGAGTCCAGGTTAATCATCTTTCTGCCCTGGAGCATGGAGACATCAATGGCATTGGCACCCAACATGCCAATTTCCTCATCTACGGTAATAATGATTTCCAGCGGAGGATGGGGAATTGAGTGGTCGGCAATCAGCGCCATAGCATAGGCAACAGCAATTCCGTCATCGCCCCCCAGGGTGGTACCCCGGGCATAGACCGAAGTGCCGTCGTGGCACACGTCCAGTCCCTCTTTTTGCATGTCAATGGTGCAGCTGGCATCCTTTTCGCAAACCATATCCATATGACCCTGCAAAATTACAGGAGAATGGTTCTCCATCCCGCAGGTGCCCTCTGTAAACATAATAATATTGTTGCTGGCATCCTGGATATATCGGATTCCCTGCTCCTTCGCAAAGGCCGCCAGAAAATCACTGATGGCTTTTGTGTTCCGGGAGCCATGAGGAATGGAACAAATTTCCTCAAAATACCCAAACACTGCCTTGGGTTCCAGATCAGCAAGTCTTTTTTCACTCATAAAAATGTACTCCTTTCCTCGGTGTACGTTGCATTTGAACTTCCTTACAACACCGTTCATTATACCACTGCCGCCAGGAAATGTCACCCGGCAAAATAGCAAAGACCGCAGGAGGAAATCCTGCGGTCATATGTTCAATTTATCCTGTATCAAACCAGGCTGAGAACCAAGGTAAGCACCACCCAGACGATAGCAATCCACTTGGTGGAAGATGCCAGGGTCTGATCCAGGCCGCCCTTCTTGTTCTTGCTGAGATAGGAGTCGGAAGAGCCGGACAGAGCACCGGACAGACCAGCTTCCTTGCCGGACTGCAGCAGCACAACAACCGTCAGAGCCAAGCTAGCCAGAGCCTCCAGAATAATCAGAACAGTTTTCATATTTCCAAACCTCCCTCCGCCCCATTCGCGGACAGCGAATATGATACAGCTTGCCGGTGAGGGCAAACCACACTTGTAAGAGCCAGTATATCACAATGGCACGAAAAAAGCAAGTATTTTTCCGGATTCCCAGAAAAAACAACGTCACTTCTCCCCTGGGATACTCTGGATTATTTCTGCACCCAGTTTCCAGTGGCCAGGCAGTTAAGATAGCTCTCAATAAAGGGATCCAGTGCGCCATCCATCACAGCGTTGACATTGGAGGTTTCGCAGCCTGTCCGGGTGTCCTTTACCAGGGTATAGGGCATGAACACGTAGTTGCGAATCTGGCTGCCCCATTCAATCTTCTGCTGGACACCCTTGATGTCGGAAATCTTGTCCAGATGCTCTCGCTCTTTGATTTCCACCAGCTTACTGCGTAGCATCCGCAAGCAGGTTTCCTTGTTCTGGAACTGGCTACGCTCGGTCTGGCAGGACACCACAATGCCGGTGGCCTTGTGAATCAGGCGGACGGCGGAGGAGGTTTTATTGATGTGCTGGCCACCGGCACCGGAGGAGCAGAAGACCTGCATTTCGTAGTCCTCGGGCCGAATTTCCACGTCCTGGCTTTCATCCTCGATATCCGGAATTACCTCGATGGCCGAAAAAGAGGTCTGACGGCGGGCATTGGCATCGAAGGGAGACACACGCACCAGACGATGCACGCCATTTTCCCCCTTCAGGAAACCATAGGCATTTTCGCCCTCAATCATAATATCGGCGGACTTGAGTCCGGCTTCGTCCCCTTCCAGGTAGTCCAGAATCTTATAGGTGAAGCCATGGCGCTCTGCCCAGCGGGTATACATCCGGTAAAGCATCTGGCACCAGTCCTGGGCCTCTGTTCCGCCTGCACCGGCATGGAAGCTCATCAGGGCATTGTTCTTGTCATAGTGGCCGGTGAGAAGGGTTTCCAGGCGGCAAACCTCCATCTCCTCAGACAGGGTTTCGAAGCCGGCTTGAAGCTCCTCCAGCATGGAGTCGTCATCCTCCTCGGCGGCCATTTCGCAGATGGTCATCAAATCGTCCCAGGTGGCGCACATCTTCTCGTAGCGTTCGATTTTCGCCTCGGTCTGGCGGGTCTTGACGGCTACCTTCTGGCTTTTCTCCGGGTCATCCCAGAACCCAGGTGCCTCCTGCATAGCATGGAGCCGCTCCAGCTCATTGCGTAGGCCCTCTACATTCAAAGAATCGGCCAACCCATCCCTGTCTCTTATACACATCTCCGAGCCCACGAGACCGAGGCTGATCTCGT
>UROL01000054.1 GCA_900549495.1 uncultured Eubacteriales bacterium
GATCTACACAAGGCTATTCGTCGGCAGCGTCAGATGTGTATAAGAGACAGAGTCACAATGGCGGCATCCGCTTTAATCCCTTTTGCTACGCAGGCCAGTGTGCCATTTCCGCCACCTTCCTCATCGACTACGGACTCGATAATCACGTCGCCGCGGCGAGGAACGTCAAGATCATTCAGGTATTTGGTAGCCAGAATCATTGCAGCCACACCCGCTTTCATGTCGCAGGCGCCTCTACCATAGATTTTTCCTTCTGATTCCTGCGCAGAAAGCGGTGGGTAGGTCCATTTCGCAGGGTCATCCAATGGAACGGTATCAATGTGTCCGTTGAGCAAGAGAGAACGCCCTCCACCGGCTCCGCGCGAAATTGCAACCAGATTAGGTCGGCCGTCATAATGATGTCCTGGGTTGTAGTCCGGCCATGTGGAAATCTCCCGATTATCCGGCTCAAACAGCGATGTTTCAAAGTTCCATTCACGAACCTGCTTTTCCAGCCAAACCTGGGCGTTCCCTTCGTTACCGTACACACCCTGGTCAACGAACGTGCTCTCCAGCGAAATCATCTTTTGAAGAAAAGTCACAGCTTCGGCACGATGTGCATCGATATATTTCATTATTTTTTCCATTGTATGTTATTCTCCCTTACGGTTTAACCACGCCCTTGCGAATGGCAATATTCCCATACAGCGCACGTTCGCCGGTTTGAATGACTGCATATCCATGAGAGATGAAGCTGCAAAAATCATCTCGTTCTTTCTGTTCAAATGCAGCTTCGCCCCGAGAATCGTATGCAGATGCAATGCATTTGAATTCGTCCCAGATGGGAGTGGGAATATACGCATCTGCCTTCGTCTTATTGCCCAGAAGGAAAGGATGTGGATACGATTGGTCCACCGGCATAATATCTAAAATCGCTCGGAGCAATTCAGTAGCCGAAATTCCGTCGGCACGCAGTACCAATGCGCCGCCCGTCCGCCCAAAGCTCTCAGCAGGGCAGTTCGCATCACACAGTGCGATGTAATCGCCATGCCCCATTGCAGCAAGCGCCCGGAGAATATCAGGTGAGATCAGCGGAGAAATTCCTTTAAGCATAATTCTTCCCTCATTTCTTGCAATTTTCTGAGCAATTGAGCAGCAGACCTTGCTGCGATTTCCAGAAAATCCCATAGCTTTTTAGAATCGCACCCGGCGGAATGCCGGGTGCGAAAATTTTCAGCACAAAAACTTACTCGACCCAATACCAGTCATCTTCGGAAACAGCTTTGGTAATCTGCTCTGCCTGATCCAGGTTATCCAGATCAATGACTGTGTTCTTTTCGGCAATCGTAGAAGGAACAGTTTCACCGCTCAGATAACGGAAAGCAATATCCACAGCGATGTAGCCCTGAATGTAACCGGGAGTTGCATTGGTTGCGCCTAAAACTCCATTGGCAACGGCTTCCAGAGCCTCGGCCGTACCGTCGTTACCCATGACAAAAATCTTCCCGGTCAACCCCGCAGCTTCGACTGCCTGGGCAGCACCCAGTGCCATCTCATCGTTAGCAGCGTATACAGCATCAATATCTTCAAAAGTCTGAAGCATGTTTTCCATGACGGTCATGGCAGTGGCACGATCATAGTTGGCAGGCTGAGAAGCCAATACCTCCATTTCGGGGTATTCGGCGATCGCATCCTGAAAGCCCTGAGATTTCTGGCGGCTTGTTTCTTGCCCCAGAACACCAACAAGCTCTACAACACTTCCCTTTCCACCCAGCTTGGAGGCAATGTACTGACCGCCGTTATAGCCACTCTCATAGCTATCAAATGCAATTGCACACAGAATTTCTCCGCCGGCAGGAGTCTCAGCAGTAGTGATAACAGGAATATTGGCAGCATTGCACTGTTCAATTGCGTTCACAATACCGGTGGTATCCACGGTTTGAATCAAGATCGCATCCATTTCCTGCGAAATGAAGTCTTCAACCTGGGCAACTTGCTTCGTAATGTCGTTGTCACTACCCAAGGCGACCAGCTCAATGCCACGCTCATCAGCTGCCAGCTGGGCACCTTCCATCATGCTTACAAAGAATGGATTGTTCAGGGTAGGACAGGTATAGCCGACCTTGAATTTCTTTTCCTCTCCAGAGGCGGCACCTACCATTAGTGCCATGACCAACGCTGCGCAGAGAACCAAGGAAACTAGTTTTTTCATTTTTTGACCACCTTTCTTTTTTCTTTTTATTGCAAAACGCCTTTTAATTGACGCTTATGCACGATCCTTGCTGACGATTCTGGATTGGATGAAAAAGTCAAACAGAACCGCCATTAGCACGACAACACCCTTAACAATATCCTGAAAATAGGAGTTGATATTCAACAAGTTAAGTGCGTTATTCAGAATACCGATAATTACAGCGCCGATCATCGTGCCCCAAATGTGTCCTTGTCCACCTGCCAGACTGGCACCGCCAATTACTGCCGCTGTGATTGCGTCCATCTCAAAGCCGTTGCCCAGCGATGGAACGCCAGAGGAAAGACGTGAGGTATAAATAATTGCCGTAAAGGCAGCCAGAAATCCGGACACCATGTATACAGAGATTTTGACTTTCTTAACCTGTATACCAGCCACGACGGCAGAACGCTCGTTACCGCCAATGGCATATACATACCGTCCGAATACGGTTTTATTCATCACAAATGCTGTTATTATTGCTAAGATCAGCGTGATATAGATGGGAAATGGGATTCCCAGCAGCGTCCCCTGACCAATAAATTTAAACGTAGCGTTGCTGATAGGCATCGGACTTGCATTGGTCATTACCAGCGTAATACCACGAATGATAGACACGGTTGAAAGCGTGACGATAAATGGGGCAATTCCTGTTTTGGAAACAACGAAACCGTTAAACGCGCCCACCGCCAGCCCAATGAGCAAGACAACCGCAATTGCAAGGAGGGAGCTCCCTGTTGAGTTCAAAATTTTCGCACATACGCAACATCCAAGTGCACAAACACCGCCTACCGACAAATCGATACCGCCGGAAATAATGACCAGCGTCATTCCAAGAGCAAGGATAGCGTTCAGTGAAATCTGGCGTCCAACATTGGTCAGATTTTTAAACGTAAAAAAGCGGTCGCTCAAAAATGCCATTGCGATTAAAAAGATCACCAGGATGAACATTGTTGCGTATTTCCTGGCAATCAGCCAAATTTTCCTGTTATCCACGTTCATGCCCTCCCGTTGCATAATACATAATTTCCTCCTGTGTCAAGCCGATGCGTGCTTTTTCAAACACAAAGCGCCCCTTATACATCACCGCAATACGGTCACTCATACCCAAGACTTCGGGAATTTCGGAGGAAACCAAAATGACTGCCTTTCGCTGGCGCAGAAGTTCATTGATAATTCTGTAGATTTCTACTTTGCCATTTACATCTACACCGCGTGTCGGCTCACACATGATAACTACCTTTGGCATGGGAGCCAATGCACGTGCAAGAACTACCTTTTGCTGGTTTCCACCCGAAAGAAGCAGTACCTCTTGTTGGATTGATTCGCACTTGATGCTGTAATTCCGAACGCTTTCAGCAGCCAGCGCCCGCTCCTTTACGGTTCGGATTACGCCCATAGCTCCACGAATTGGGGCGAAAGGACTCAACGCTGCGTTTTCACGGATACTCATGCGTTGGACCAAGCCCTCTGTTTTGCGATCTTCGGTGATCATACCCAGGCCCATTGAGATAGATCGTTTGGGGGTTGGGTGGTGATACGGAGCGCCATTGAGCACTATGCTTCCTGTCTGCAACCTATTCAGTCCGTAAATCGAACGGGCAAGCTGCGTTTGTCCCGCACCGAGCAACCCCGCAATGCCGTAAACCTCGCCTTCATGTACTTCAAAATTGATGTCAAAAAATTTCTTTCCGTCCGAAAGATTTTCCACTTTCAGAGCAACGCTTCCCGGTGCAAATTGTTCCTTTGGATAAAAGTCCTGAATGGACTGCCCGGCCATTGCCTCAACGACCTCCTGCACCTGCGCCTGTGGCGTCAGCGTTTTGACAAGTCTGCCGTCTCGCAGAACACAGATGCGCTCTGCAATGCGGAAAATCTCTTCCAGCCGATGGGAGATATAAATGATCGATTTTCCAGCCTTTTTCAGCTTATCAATAATCTCAAACAGACGTGTTGTTTCTTCCATGCTTAGTGCGGCCGTCGGCTCGTCCATAATGATAATATCCGCATTTTGTGATAGGACACGGGATATTTCCACAATTTGTTGCTCTGCGACAGTATAAGATACGATTGGAGCGCTGGGATCAATAGAAACTTTCATTTCATCAAACAGAGCTTTCGCCTCACGGTACATCCGCCGGTCATCGATGATTCCGTCCTTTTGCAGTTCTCTGCCAAGAAAGATATTCTGTGCAACGCTTAGATTTGGAATTAGGTTTAGTTCCTGATGAATAATACTGATGCCATACTTCTGCGCATCCTTGGGACTGGAAATTGCTACCGGCTGGCCGTTGATGCATATTTCACCGCCGTCCATACTGTAGATGCCGGAGAGAATTTTCATCAGCGTCGATTTGCCTGCTCCGTTTTCGCCAACCAAAGCCAGACATTCCCCCGCATACAAGCAGAGAGATATATCGTGCAGAACCTGATTCCCCATGAACGCCTTGGAAATATTTGTTGCCCTGAGCACTTCTTTCAACATTGGTCACCTCCCAAAGTATTAGGCATAATATACTCGAGTAACCTGTGAAATCATTATAAGTTACTCGAGCGCATTTGTCAATATATTTCTGCATACTTTTCAAAAAATAAAGCAGCATGAAGCAGTAGAGAAAAATTTTGTGCCAGGAAAATCCTAAAGCAAATCGCCTACGGTGGAATCGCATCTTCTTTGCTTTTGGAGTTTCCTGGCGCTAAAAAAATTATTTAGTGCGGCTCACTTGACTGTATGGATAAATCCTAGATCAAACTTGATTTGATGGTTTCGCTCTGGATTTCCTCGCCTTTCAACAGGCCGTGGAGCATTTTAAATGCTCGATTCCCGATTTCCTTTTCGTGCTGATCTATGATGTGCATCGTCTTGGCAAAGTGATCCATGCCGATAAACCGTTCAAATCCGCCCATTGAAGTTACCGAGTGGTTTGTTTCATTCAGTGCACGCATCACACCGTATATCAGAAAATTGGTGCTAAGGAATACAGAATCAAACGGTAATCCCGTTTTGATTTTTTTGCACAAGCTGTCATATGCGATTTGCTCATCAAATATCCCAAACAGAACTCGTTCCGAAGCTAGTGGGAGCCCATATTCTTTTAGAGCGTCGCAGAAACCTCGATACCGCTCCAGAATTGTGATGTCTTCCTGGGACCCCGCCAGAAACAACGGCATTTTCGCATTGTCTTTAAGCATGTTCAATGCAAGTGTTTTTCCCGCCTCATAGTTATCAATCAGAATATCTGGAAATCTATGACTTTCAACAGTTCGGTCAAAGCAAACAATCTTAAAAGGGTAATTATTTTGCAGAGAATCGTGGTAAGAAACCGGCGATATCAAAACGCCGTCTACACAGCGGCTTTGAAGCATGGTCAATGCTTGATTTTCTTTTTCCAGCTTTTCCTCCGCCATACAGATGATTAGACTGTAGCCGGCATCGTTAGCGAGCTGCTCCACTTCTTTAATTATTTTAATGTAGAAATAGTTCGCAATGTCAGGCACTACGATTGCAATTGTGCCGGTAGAGCCGGTCTTCAGCGATCGGGCCATATTGTTGGAGACATATCCCATTTCCTTTGCCGTTGCGCGAACAAGTTCAATCGTTTCTTTTCGGTAGGATTTGTTCTCAAAACGTTCGTTCAGAATATTTGAAACAGTACATCTAGAGATTTGTAAACGGTTTGCGATGTCCTTCATGGATACCATTCGTGTATTCACTCCTTAAATTTACCAATATACTTGAGTATACTCGAAATTTTCAATACGTCAAGAAGAAAATGACTTGAGTTTCGGCAAATAGTAGCACGCCACCATATCGCCTGCCAGACTCCCTGTATTTTACCGATCAATCATTGTTAAACCCCTTTTGGGTCAAAATGGTACACCAGCTAGCGCAAAGGCAAGATATCTTTGCACTTGCTAATTATGCTTTTACATGGAAAATATAGGATTTTTTCGCTCTCTCCTTTTGGAGTGAACCCATATTTTAGCATTGTCTCGCAAAACATAAAACATAGTTGCATTTTTACCCTCTGTCTGTTATTTTTGTCTTTTTACCGGTCAAGCAAAGAACCCATCCACCGGCACGCTGTCCAGCCAGTCCAGTAATTCTTACATTTACAATACCTTTATCCCTCATTTTATCCAAAAAATGGGGTAAGTTATTTATTTCTCGTTCGCAATTTGTTTACTTATACGGTCGTCGTAAGCCCAGAGAATGCCGTCTTGTATTTTCCAGGGGGCATGGTATAATGGGGGCAGTGTCTGTCGCTGCTACGGCAAAGGGGGCACCGAGATGGCGAGCTGCAGGCCGTTTTATTGGACGCTCCGGCAGCTATGATGAAGTTGGTTGAAAAGAAAGAAGGAATTGCACATGAGGAAGAAACCAGCCATTGTTCTGGCTATTTGTACCCTTGCCATGTTTGCCTGGATTTTCCTGGCGGTGGCGCTGACCGGCGGGCGGGAAATCAGCGAAATGAACACCCGGGATCACTGGGTGATGGTGGGATTGATTCTTGCGGATCTGATGACCATTTTTATTGCACTGAAGCTGGGCAAGATGGAACAGCTGTCAGACGGGGCGGAGCAGCCGAAGCCCACCAGGGCGAACAGAATGCGCTTTGCGTGGAATCTGTTTACCTATGCCGCTGCACTGGGGATTCCGGTGCTGCTGGCGCTGCCGGGCATCCGTCTCCGGGAACACAGCAGCGTGGAACTGCTGTCGCTTTTTAAGGGCATCGGGGACATTTGCTGGGCTTTGGCTGTGGCGGCGATTGCGGTCAATGTGTGGGGGCTTCAACGCTTCCGGCGGCGCTATCAGCAGATGGATGCCAAACAAATGCAGGAATTTATCTTATCCCATCGGGAGCAGGCAAGCCAGACGGCGGCAGAGAAACTGCGGTTGCTGTGCAACATCCGGCGGGGAACCAATGCCTATGCCCTGGTGCTGCTGCTCCTTGGCATCGTACTGGGTGTCTGCTTCGGCTGCACGGGCAGCAAGGTGCGCTACGCCGTTTCTGCGTTGCTGATTCTGGTTTCCGCTCAGCAGCTGCCCATCCGGGCGTTCAGGGCGGAATTGATGGATTGGCAGAATTTACTGCCCGAGCAGGAGTATCCCCGGCTCCACGAGGTGGCAAATCAGGCTGCCCGGGAAACCGGCTGGACAGGCGCAGTGAAGCTGCAAGTCAGGCCGGACAATACCGCCTTTATCAGCCTGCTGGACCAGACGGCGGTGGTCAGCCTGGGCGCACCGGTTCTGCGGCTGCTGACCCAGCAGGAGCTTCATGCCCTGCTGCTGCATGAATTTTCCCACGTTTCCCCGGACAACAAGGCGGAAATCCAGGCGACAAATTACATGGATTTCCTGCGGCGGGGAAGAAGCTCCAATACCTTCTCCCTCCTCAGCAGGGCGTTTTACGCATGGTCGGACGAAGCCTATGAAATAAACTTCGAGCTTTATCAATATGCCGCCTCCATCAGTACGGAACAGGCAGCGGACAGCGCCATGGCGAAGCTGCCGGAGGCGGCTGCATCTTCGCTGCTGAAGCTGAAATATTTTGACCTGTATCTCTGGGAAGCGGAGGCAAAGGACGGAAAGCCCGCCTATGAATCCGTGCAGGAGGATGTTATCCGGGAGCAGCTGGCGGACTTCCAAAAGGTGCTGCCCGAACGCAAGGCGGGCTGGAACGACCTGACAAAGCGGGAGATTGAAGCCCGGAACGCCACCCATCCCACCATTTGGAGCAGAATCCAGGCGTTGGGGCTAAAAGAGCTGCCGGAAGTTACATTCCCCGCTCAAGGGGAATATGGAGCAGAGTGCGAAAAAGCGATCTGTTATATGGATGAGCAGCTGACGGCATTTACCCGGCTGAATTTTGAGGAGGATCACCGCGCCCTGTATCTGGAACCGAAAAAGGATGTGGAAAATTGGGAGGCTGCCGGCTGCCCGGTGGTGGCGGAGGAGTACGCCGATGTGGTGAATGCGCTGCATTTGCTGGGGCGCAACAGCGATGGCATTGCCCTGTGTAACCGTGCCATTGATCAGCTGCAGCCCATTGCCGCCGCCTATGCCTACTTTATTCGGGGCGCTTGGCGGCTGCGCCGGTATGATGCCGATGGTCTGCAAGACCTGTACACCGCCATCGAGCTGAACAACAATTCCATTGACAGTGCGCTGGATGTTATCGGGACGTTCTGCACCCTGACCGGGATGCAGCAGGAGCTGGACACCTACCGGGAGAAGGCGCTGGAACTTGCCCAGCGCCAGCGTGACGAATTCAGCGAGACAGGGCGGCTGACCCGGAAGGACAACCTCAGCACCGAGCATCTGCCGGAGGAAATGCTGGAGGGGATTCTTGGCCACATTCAGGCGGTTTCCCAGGATTCCATTGACCGGGTTTATCTGGTGCATAAAACCATTTCGGATACGTTCTTTACCAGCGCCTTTGTCATTCGCTTCCTGCCGCAAATCAGTCAGGAGGTGCGGCAAGAGGTGCTGCACCAGATTTTCTGCTATCTGGACACCTGCTCGGATTGGCAATTCTCCCTGTTTGAATATCAGGAGATTCCCAGGGGACTGGTGGAGCGGGTGCCGGACAGCTGCGTTTACCAGCGGGAGAATGAAGCATCAAACAGAAGGAGCTGATACTCTCTCTACGGAGTATGCCTCCGGCTTTTCTGTAAAGCCCATGGAGGCAGTTGGGGCATAAAACGCCGGTTTTTGCACCCCCGCCATCACGCAAAGAACCCATCCGCCGGACGGTTTTCCGGAGCGGATGGGTTCTCTTTTGCCTGGAAATATAGCCTGGATGGATGCCGATGTGCCTTGGGGCCGGGTCAGTCCTTCTGCTCCGCAGCGGGAGCTGCCACCAGTCCCGCCACATCGGTCACTGGCAGAGAGAATGCGATGCCCTTTGCCTTTTTGGCCATTCCCATCTCCTTATAGATGGCATTGAGTACCCGGTCCCGGATGCTCTTTTCCACCACCATCATGAGAATCTCCTTGTCGGCATGGACGGTGATGCCGAAGAAATTGGCGGCATCCTCCTTGACCACGCCTCTGGCATTCAAAATGGTGCCGCCACGGGCACCCTGCTCCCGTGCCACGTCCATCACGTCCTCGGCAAAGCCTGCGTTGACAATGGCAAATATTACCTCGTGGTTTTCTGTTTTCATCTTAACCCTCCCTGCCCATGCGGTTGTCACTTAAAAACTGATACAAATTGACCCCAATCACACTGGAAAGGGGGACGGCAAAGCAAATGCCCTTGCCCCCTCGGACGGTGCGGAATTTGTCTTCCAGGCAATTCATTACCTCGTCCACCAAATCCTCCCGCACCACGCTGAGAATAACCGCCTTGTGCGGCTCCAGGCCCAGCAGCTCCAGCAGCTGAGAACTGGCAGTCCCCTGCCCGGCAGTTACCATCTGAAAATTCACATTGAACTGCCCCAGCACATCCAGGTAGAATTCCCCCTTAGGGCGATCCACCACGGTAATCAGGAGCTTTAATTTTTTAATTGCGGACTCATTGACCGTATTCTTCATAAGCGCTCCTTTACATAAAGTTGATAATCTGCTGGTCATCCGCATCCAGAATCCGCTTCATGGCTCTGCGCTCGTTGACCCGCTCGGCAACAATGCCCCGGAAGCCCAAAAGCTGAATGGCAATCAGCGGTGTCATGGCAACCATCGCCACCACGCCGAACCCGTCCCGCAGAACGGCATCCCCTCCCTGCAAGCTGACACAGGCTCCCACCGCCAGGGGCAGAATGAAGCCGGAGGTCATAGGTCCGCTGGCCACGCCACCGGAGTCAAAGGCAATGGCAGTATACACCGGCGGTACAAACAGGGAAAGCGCCAAGGAGAGGAAATACCCGGGGATGAGATAGTACACCAGAGAAAAATCAAACACAATCCGAACCATGCTCAGGGCAATGGAGGCACCCACGCCCAGGCACAGCGCCGCCATCATGGACTTCTTGCCCACCAGGCCGCCGGTGACTTCCTCCACCTGGGCATTGAGGACATGGACGGCAGGCTCCGCCAGCACCGTCAGCACACCGGCAACAAAGCCGAAGGTAACCAAAATGGCGGGATGCTTTTCTGCCAGGCTGCTGCCCATCTTATAGCCCAGGGGCATAAAGCCCACGTTGACGCCAGTGAGGAAGAGAACAAGGCCGATATAAGTAAACACAACGCCCACGCCGATGCGGTTCAGCTGCTTCCTGGGCAGCTTCAAAAATAGCACCTGGCAAGCGCCGAAGAACAGTACAATCATTCCCAGCGCCAGCCCCACCTCCCGGCAGGTATGGAGCAGAGACACCCCATAGGTTTCGAGAATCTGATTGCTCATGGCAAAATCGGGGACATCATACACCAGTTCCTTCCGGGAAAGGATGCCCAGGGTCAGCACCGCCAGCACCGGCCCAATGGAGCACAGGGACACCAGGCCGAAGCTGTTTTCCTTGCTGCGCCGGTCGCCCAGCACATTGGAAACACCCACACCCAGGGCCATCAGGAAGGGCACGGTAATGGGCCCGGTGGTAACGCCGCCGGAATCAAAGGCCACCGGCAGCATAGACAGCTTCCCCCCCACTGCCAGCAGCAGGGACAGAGCAAACAGCAGCATATAAAACAGCATCAGGATTTGAGACAGGGAGCGCTGGAATACGATTTTCAAAATCGCCACCACCAAAAATGCGCCCACACCAATGCCCACGGAATAGGTCAGCACATTGCCGTTGATGACGGCATACTCGCCGCTGCGGCACTGGGGACCGTCAGCCTTTTCAAAGGCTGCCACCTTGCCGCCGTCCTCGGCGATGCTGCGCACGGCTGCCACACCGGCAACGCCGCAGCCCACCACGGCCACATCCACGTCCACCGTCTTGGTGACCTTGCTCTCGTCGATCTCCGGCTCGGTGCCCAGCCAGTCGTTCTCCGAAGCGGCAGCGGAGCTGTCTGCGCCGTCTGCCTTGACGCCCATGGCCTGCTCGATGCAGCTGGCAGCCGCCTTCTTGACGGCATTGGTGGTGACGGTAGCGCCGGAGATGTTGTCGAT
>UROL01000055.1 GCA_900549495.1 uncultured Eubacteriales bacterium
TGGGCTCGGAGATGTGTATAAGAGACAGGGGGCAATTTTCAGAGTTTCCTCCAAAGTCTCCCGGGTGACCTGGGCGGAGACACTGCTGCGCCGCTCAATGGCCATGGTGCCCAGCACCGAGCACAATAGCTGGGTTTCGCTGGCGGCGGCGGTAATCTGGTGCTCCAGCTGGCCGTTGAATACCGAGTAGACAATGGCATAGCCGCCGATGGACACGGCCAGAGACACAATCAGCACCACGCACAGGGTAATTTTGGCAGATAGCTTCATCCGTCCCCCTCCAGCCGGTAGCCCACCTTGTGGATGGAGGCCAGGCGCTGCTGCCATCCCAGCTTCTTGCGCAGCCGCTGCACATGGAGGTCCACCGTCCGGGTGTCCCCCATGAAGTCCGAATCCCAGACCCGTTCATAGATGGCCTCCCGGAACAGGGCCACATTCTGATTTTGCAGGAAGAGCACCAGCAGGTCATATTCCTTCCGGGTCAGGGTCACGGGAGCCCCGGCCTTGGTGACCTGCATGGACTCCACGTCCACCGTCACATCCCCCAGGGTATATACCGAGCTGGCCTTCCCCGCCCGGCGGAGGACGGACTCCACCCGGGCAATCAGCTCCACAATCTCAAAGGGCTTTACCAGATAGTCGTCCGCCCCGGCCCGCAAGCCCTGCACCCGGTCCTGGACACTGCCCTTGGCGGTGATGAAAATCACCGGGGTACCGGTGGGCTTGATTTGCTTTAGCAGCTCATAGCCGTTGATGCCCGGGAGCATAATGTCCAGCAGCACCAGATCATAGCTGTGCTCCACCAGCAAATCCGCCGCCGTATTGCCGTCGTAGGCCCGGGTGCACTGATAGCCGCTGGCGCTCAGATTCCAGTCAATCAGATTGGCAATGGGGCGCTCGTCCTCCACAATGAGAATTTTGCTCATCTCTGTCTCCTCCTGCGGCAGCGCCGCCCCGGCGGGGGCGTTACCGGATAAAGTTGGTGACCACCCGGGGCTCCTTCTCCGGATAGCCGTAGGCTTCCTTGCCCAGGGCGATGGACTTCATAAGGAAGCTCATGTTCCGGGCCAGGGTACGCATTACGTATCTTCCCTCCGCATCCTCCTGGGCCTCCCCCTTCAGGCGGCCATGGATGCTGTTCCAGTACACGCTGGAGGCCACCGGCATCCCGGAGATGGTGAAGAATTTATTCAGCTCGTCAAAGGTGGCGGAGCAGCCGCCCCGGCGGGCGCAGACCACACTGGCCCCCACCTTCATGGTTTTGTCGAAATGGGTGCTGTAGAACAGCCGGTTCAGCAGGGCCACCAGGGTGGGATTGGCGGAGGCGTAATACACCGGCGAGGCCACCACCAGACCCGCCGCCTCCTGGAATTTGGGGGCCAGCTGGTTGACGATATCATCAAAGACGCATTTCCCGGTCTCGCCGCATTTGCCGCAGGCGATGCAGCCCCGGATATCCATCTGGCCCACCTGGACAATTTCGCAGTCCACGCCCTCCTGGCGGAACACCTGCTCCATCTCCCCCAGCGCCAGGGCCGTATTCCCCCCAACCCGGGGGCTTCCGTTGAGCATTAAGACCTTCATCCAAATTCCTCCCATATAATTGCATTCCCCCGGCCACTGCCGGTTGCCTCTACAATACCACATTCCGCCCCCCGGCGCAAGTTTTTTCCGCAGCACGATAAAATACAGCTCCCTCGGGGGAGGGAGCTGATGGGGGAGAGGGGTTATCCGATTCGGATGGTCAGGATTTCGTAGGGGTGGATGGTACAGTGGATTTGGCCGTTGGTTACGGCAAGGGGCTGCTGGGGTTCTTCCAGGAGGTTGGTGACGCAGGCCTGGGTGGTGGCGGCGGGGACGGTGAGGGTGAATTTGGTGCGGGCGTTTTCGCACTCGTACAGGCGCAGGATGGTGCCCTGGCCGTCTTCGGCCTGCTTCACGGTTTCCAGAATCACGTTGCTCTTATCCACGCTGGCATAGCTGTAGGTCTTCCCCGGGGTGCCTGCGGGCAGGACGTAGGCGGGCTGGTTCAGCTTGTAGCTCTCCTGTACGGTGCCGGCCTGCTTCCAGGTCTCGCCGTGGGGGTACAGGGCGTAGGTGAAACGGTGGGTCTCCACGTCGGCGTTGGGGTTGGGCTCCACGCCGCTCTTGAGCAGGGTCAGGGCCACCACGCCCTCCAGGACGCTATGGCCGTACTTGCAGTCGTTGAGCAGGCTGACGCCGTAGTGGCCCTCGGAGTAGTCCATCCACTTCTGGCCGCAGCTTTCGAAGCGGGCCTTGTCCCAGCTGGTATTGGCGTGGACCTTCCGGGTGACGTTGCCGAACTGGACGTCGAAGGTGGCCTCGTCGGTGTGGATATCCAGGGGGAACTCCGCCTTCAGCAGGTGCTGGTGGAGCTTCCAGTCCACCACCGTCTCGAAGTCGATGCGCCGGGTGTTGGCATAGAAGTGAATCCGCTGGCGCAGGGTGCAGCCGCAGAAGCCATAGCACAGCTCCAGGGTGGTCTGCACCGGGCCGTCCTCGGTCCAGGCCAGGGAGTGCAAATCCTCTACATCGTAGTGCTTCTCGGTATAGTAGCGGTCGATATCCCAGTTGTCATAGTAGATGGGCTTATCCTCGTAGACCCGCAGGAGGTTGCCCAGGGTGCCGGGCTTCATCAGCTCCCGGTCATGCTCCTTGTCGAACAGGGAGGCGAAGCGGCCCTTGCTGTCCAGGGTGACGGAGTAATAGGGGGTCTCCAAATGGAAGTCGTCCCGGCGCAGGAAGGGGGAGGGCTCCGAGCCCTCTGCCCGGCGCAGGGTGACATAACCCTTGGCAGGCAGGTTTTCCAGATAGGCTACGGCTCCCGCCGCCGTCTGCTGGACAGGGTAGCGGCGGCCCGCTCCGTCCTCCAGAGCCTGGGCCGGAAGCTGCCCCAGGTGCACCACGTCGCTGCGGGCAAAGCCCAGGGTATTGAACACGGTGACGCCCTCACCGGCTCCGGCCAGTGCTTCCAGCCGGGCCTGAATCAGGCCGCTGACCTCCTGCTCCAGGGCGGCGTACTCCTGCTTGGTTACGTCGTACACCTCGGCAATGGAGCTGCCGGGGAGAATGTCGTGGAACTGGTTCAGCAGAATCACATCCCGCCACAGCCGGGTATCTGCCTGGGCGGGGTAGTCCCCGGCCAGCACACCCAATGTCTCCAAATCCATCATGGCCAGCTCGCTCTTGCGGTTGCCCCGCTTGTTCCGGGCCATGGAGGTATAGGTGCCCCGGTGGTACTCGAAGTAGAATTCTCCCTCCCAGGTTTCCAGGCGGCGGTTGTCCTTCACCCGCTGGTTCAGCTGGTCGAAATAGGTTCTGGCGGTTTCCTGGCGCACCTTGGGGATGCCCTGGATGCCCTGCTCCATCCGCTGGGAGGTTTCCAGCATCTGCCGGGTGGGGCCGCCGCCGCCGTCTCCGTAGCCGTAGGAGATGAGAATGTCGTTGTTGATTTCCTTATTCTGGTAGCGCTCCCAGCCGCCCATGATGGCATCCGGGTGGAGCATACCGTTGTAGGTGGTGAAGAAGCTCTCCTTGGGGTTCTGGCCCACCCCCAGGGTGGTAATCAGGTGGGTCAGCACCTCGCTGCCGTCGATGCCCCGCCAGAGAAAGGTATCGTTGGGAATCCGGTTTACCTGGTTCCAGGCCAGCTTGGTGGTCATGAAATAGTCCACCCCGGATTTCTTCATAATCTGGGGCAGGGCACCGGAGTAGCCGAAGACGTCGGGCAGCCACAGAATCTTGCTGTCCTGGCCGAATTCCTCCCGGAAGAACCGCTTGCCGTAGAGGAACTGCCGCACCAGGGACTCCCCGGAGGTCAGGTTGCAGTCCGCCTCCAGCCACATGCCGCCCTCGGTTTCCCACCGGCCCTCGGCCACCCGCTGCTTGATTTTTTCGTACAGCTCCGGGTAGCGCTGCTTCAGGAAGTGGTACAGCACCGGCTGGCTGGACATGAATTTATAGTTGGGGTACTCCTCCATCAGCTTCAGCACCGTGGCGAAGGAGCGCACCACCTTCTCCCGGGTCTGGGCCACGGTCCACCACCAGGCCACATCAATATGCGTATGGCCGATGCAGGTGGCCACCACCTGATCCCAGCCCCCCATTTTCTCGTACAGCTCCCGGGTGATGTGGGCCTGGGCCCGGCGGAGGGAGGCGTAGAATTCCTGGGAATAGGGCTGGCGCAAATCCAGCAGATTGATGGTGTCATTCAGTACCGTTTGAATATCCAGCCGGGTTTTGCTGTCTGCCTCCATCCGGGGGAAGGACTGTAGGGGCACCAGCAGGTCATAGTACAGGTGGTTGATTTCCTCGTCCAGCACGTACAAATCTGCCAGGAAGGCAAACTCCCGGTGGAGGGTGCCGGTATAGGCCTGGATATCCACATCCAGAACCTGGCCCCCCTGGGCCTGGCGGCTCAGGAGCACCTCCCGGTGGTTCATGTCCGCACCCTGCACCACCTGGCCGTTGACGAATACCAGGAACTGGGGATTCTTACCGTCGTCCCACTCCTCAATCTGGGTGTGGATGCGCAGCCACACGGACTTTCCGGCAAAATCCTGGGGGATGGTTACCCGGCTGCGGAACCAATAGTGGGTGCCGGGGATGCCGTGGAAATCGGTGCTCTGGCCCTGGAACTTCCCCTCGAACTGGTCGGTACCGGCGTAGTCGGCGTACCAGCGCATGGTCTGGCAGTCGAATTTCTCCCAGGGGTTGGCTGCTGCCTCCGCCTCCTCCGGGCGGAAGAACTGGCCCTTCTTATACTGCCAGTCCGGCAGGCTCCGGCTCTCCCGGAACCGGAAATGGGCCAGCTGATTGCAGATAACCTGAATTCTCTGTTCGATATAATACATGGACATTCCCTCGCTGTATTTTTTTGATGGATCCTTCCTGATTGTACCAACCCCGCCCTGATTTTTCAATCTTTTTTGGAGGCGGTTGGCTCCATGGTGAAATATAAAAACTTTTGAACGGCACGTTGTATGGTGAAATGTAAAAAACTTTTGAACGGCACGTTGTGTGGTGAAATGTAAAAACTTTTGAGTTTCGTAGGGGCGATGAAAATCGCCCGTAACCCCGGATTTTAGCGAGTACCCCGATGAATGGTATGCACCCCTCCCGGCTCCCTCTATGAGGGAGCTGGCACGCCCAAAGGGCGTGACTGAGGGAGTGTCGTTCGTTGGTTGCTTGGGGCCTATGGTTTACGAACCAGCGCATATAAACTCTGAAATTTTTGAGCGTTTGCGTTCATCGAAGTACACTCCCTCACAATGCCAATCACCCGCCCGCTGGATGTTTCGTCAGCGGGCGGGTGATTTTTGCGAGTTTTGTGTGGGGGTGTGTTTTGCCATTCAACCGGGTACTTGCGAAACCGTGGAGTTGGCGGGCGATTTTCATCGCCCCTACGCAACTCAAAAGATTTTGGCTTATACCATTCATCGAAGTACACTCCCTCAGCTTCGCTGCGCTCAGCAGCTCCCTCAGAGAGGGAGCCGGGATTGGTGCGTACCATTAACCGGGTACTCGCTAAAATCCCAGGTTGCGGGCGATTTTCATCGCCCCTACGGAACTCTGAATGTTTAACCGCTTACGTTCATCGGGGGGACAGGGGAGCGGCTCAGGTGTCGCTTTGGAGGACGGAGGCTTCGGCGATGTTGATGGAGTGGCCGCCTACTCGGTTCAGGCTGATGAGAACCTCGCTGAACATGATGCCCGCTTCGGCGGAGCATTCTCCGGCCCGGAGGCGCTCCATGTGGTTCTGCTGGGCCTGCTTTACCTTTTTCCGGTTGTCCCGCTCCAGCTTGGCCAGGTGCTTCAGCTGGTCCAGGGTCAGGTCCTGGCTGTGGAACCGGGCGGTGGCGGCGCTGAAGAGCTTGCGGACATTGTTGTATAGCTCGATAACCTCGTTCCGGGCGGGGCCGGAGTAGGCCAGATTCTTCTCGGTGCACCGCTCACTGATGTGCAGCAGGTGCTCGGCGTAGTCGCCGATGCGCTCCAGGTCACTGAGCACCTGGAAGACCCGCTTTACATAGTCGGCTTCCTTGGCAGAAAGCTCCTGGACGTTGAATTTCACCAGGTAGTCGCTGATGGCATCGGTAAGGTAGTCGATGACGGTTTCGTTGTCGGCAATCTCCTGCTGGTGGCGCACCTCGCCGGCCAGGATGCCGTCCATACCCATGGCGATGCTCTCCTCCACCAGCTTGCTCATCCGGTCTACCTCGCTGCGAATCTGGAGCAGGGAAACGCTGGGGTTGCCCACCAGGTTGACGTCGATGAATTCCAGCCGGGCGGCATCCTCGTGCTTCTGCTTGGGGATCAGCCGGTAGGTCAGCCGCACCACCAGATTGGTGCAGGGCAGCAGTATGGCGGCGGACACCACCTTAAACAGAATGTGCACCACGGACACCTGGAACATGGGGTCGGGAATCAGCCGCTCCACCAGCTGGACATAGGGCAGGAACATGGTAACCAGGGTCATCAGCACTGCGCCCACCACGTTGTAAATCAGATAAATCATAGCCGCCCGCTTGGCGTTGTTCCGGGCGCTCATGGAGGCCAGAATGGTGGGCATGGCGGAGCCGATATTGATGCCGCAAATCAGGTAAGAGGCAAAGTGCAGCGGCATCAGCCCCTGCATGGCCAGGGCTTGCAGGATACCCACGGCGGCGGAGCTGGACTGGATTACCGCACACAGCAGCGCACCCACCAGCAGACCCAGGATGGGGTTCCTGGCGTTCATAATAAAGTTCTGGAACCAGACCACATCCCCCAGGGGCTTCATGGCGGCGCTCATGGTGTGCAGGCCCTGGAACAGCAGGCCGAAGCCCAGAATCACCTGACCGATGTGCTTTGCCTTGGCCTTCTTGGAATACAGCATCAAAAATGCGCCCACGCAGATGCAGAAGGGGGCCAGGGCGGATACGTCCAGGGCAATCAGAACGCTGGTGATGGTGGTGCCGATGTTGGCACCGAAGATAACGCCGGTGGCCTGGGCCAAATCCATAATTCCCGCATTGATAAAGCCCATCACCATCACGGTGGTGGCGGAGGAGGACTGAATCACCACGGTGACGAACATACCCAGAAGGAAGCCCAGAATCTTGTTCCGGGTCAGCTTTTCCAGCAAATCCTTCATCTTGGAGCCGGCGGCCATTTCCAGGCCGTCGCCCATGTATTTCATTCCGAATAAGAACGCACCCAGTCCACCCAGCAGCTCCACAATGTTGGCAACAGTCATGGCAATCCCTCCGAGATGTGTAGGTTTGGGATGCGAAAACCCCGCAACTCCCATTCTATAGATAGTATACCAACGAATGCAACGCAATGCAATCTTTTTTTCGCAGCCCCCGGGTTTTCCCCGGGGCACCGGCTTGCATTTTGGCGGCATGGGGGATATAATAGCGGAAAAAGGGGTGTATGCCCCGATTTTTCAGGAGGGCTTTCCATGAAATATGATTTTACTTCCATCCTGGACCGGAAGGGAATGGATGCCATTGCGGTGGATGCTCCGGGGAACACCGTGTTCAGCCCCAACGGCCCCAGCCGGGAGGGGTTTGATTTGATTCCCATGTGGGTGGCGGATATGAATTTCCCCACGGTGCCCACGGTGCCCCAGGCCATCATCCAGCGGGCCCAGCACCCGGCCTATGGCTATTTCAACCCCCGGAAGGAGTATTTTGATGCCATCCTCCGCTGGCACAAAACCCACCACGGCGTTACCATGACCCCGGAGGATATCACCTATGCCAACGGCGTACTGGGCGGCGTGGTCAGTGCCCTGAATGTGCTGTGCTCCCGGGGGGACAATGTGCTGGTTCACGCCCCCACCTACATCGGCTTCACCCACGCCCTGGAGGACAACGGCTATCATATCGTCCACTCCTCCCTGAAGCTGGACGAGGAGGGCATCTGGCGCATGGACTACCAGGACATGGAGCGGAAAATCCAGGAAAACAAAATCCATGCCGCCATCCTCTGCTCCCCCCACAACCCCTGTGGCCGTGTATGGGAGCGGTGGGAGCTGGAAAAGGCCATGGAGCTGTATAAAAAGTATGATGTCTACGTCATTTCCGACGAAATCTGGTCGGATCTGATTCTTCCGGGCTACAAGCATATCCCCACCCAGACCATCAGCGAGGATGCCAGAATGCGTACCGTTGCCATGTACGCCCCCAGCAAGACCTTCAATCTGGCGGGCCTGGTGGGCAGCTACAGCGTTATCTACAATACCTGGCTCCGGAACCGGGTGCGGAAGGAGGCAGGGCTGAGCCACTACAACAGCCAGAACATGCTGTCCATGTACGCCCTGATAGGCGCTTACCAGGACGAGGGCTACGCCTGGCTGGAGGAGCTGCGGCAGGTGCTGAAAACCAATATCGAATACGCCTGCGACTATATCCGGGCCCATTTCGACGGTGTCCGCTTCTGCCAGCCCCAGGGCACCTATATGCTCTTCATCGACTGCACCGGCTGGTGCTGGAAGCACGGCAAGACCCTGGACGAGGTGCTCTCCGCCGCCTGGTCGGTGGGCGTGGCCTTCCAGGATGGCCGCCCCTTCCATGGCCCCTGCCACATCCGCATCAATCTGGCCCTGCCCCTGAGCCGGGTGCAGGAGGCCTTCAAGCGGCTGGATAAATACGTTTTTAACCCCTGATACAATACCCCCGCCGGTAAACCGAAATTCACCGGCGGGGCTTTCTCTTTACAGGAAGAAGCTGGGCCCCTCCTGCTCCAGCAGGAGCAGGCTGGTGGCCAGCAGCAGCTGGGTATGGGCGGCGGGGTCGTCCAGGGGGACGCCGAAGCTCTGCTGCATCCGTCGAACCCGGTAGAGCACCGTGTTCCGGTGGGTGAACAGCGCATCGCAGGTTTTTTGCAGGGAGTGGCAGCAGGTGAGATACCGGTACAGGGTATGGCAGTATTGGGTGCCCCGCTGCCGGTCAGAGGCGGCCAGAGCCCGCAGGGCCGGGGGAATCAAATCCTCCCGCCCCACCAGCCCCCGAAGCAGCAATGGGGTGCGCAGCTGGGCCACGGTGGCCACACTGCCCCCACGGAAGTCCGGGGCCAGCATACATTCCAGAGCCTCCGCCGTGGTTTTGTAGAGGGCCGGGAGGGCGTACAAATCCTCCACCGGCTCCGACACCGCCACGGTCAGCCGGAATTCCTCCGCCAGGGGGGCCAGCAGTTCCTTTTCCCCCTCCTGCCCCAGGAACAGCAGCACATTCCCCCGATACAAAAAGGAGTGGGGCTGGGAGAACCGATTTTCGATTTCCTCCCGCAGGGGGCCCTGCCCCGGGTGAACCAGCCGGTAGCGGCTTAAGTTTGCCAGGGCGAAGGCATAGGGGTGAAAATCCGCCAGATAGGTAAGCGCAATTTGCAGCCGGAAATAGGAGGCGGAGGGGAAGCCCCCATCCAGCAGGTGCATGAGAATGTCCTGGGCGGTTTCGAAGGGCTTGTCCTGCCGACTGGCCTCCACAAACAGCTGCTTGGCCAGAACCATCTCCACGGTCTGCCAGGTCTTCTCCGGAATCAGGGGCAGATGCCCATCCAAATCCACGCAGACCCAGTACCCCAGCCGGACCCCGGAGCTGACCAGGGGGGCAAACCGGCGGCGATAGGGGCTTTGGCCGGGCTTTATATAGTCCGCCGCTCCCCGGCTCAGGGCAGGACTCTGGCTGATCAGGGCACCGGCCTCGTAGCCGATGACCCCGGTGCTCACCGCCTCCCGGAAGACCGGGTCCGCAAACCCCACCGGCGCAAAGGATGCCGCCACGTGGAAGGCATCGTCCAGTACCAGCATGGGGCAGTCCAGCAGCGCCCCGGTGTCCAGCACCAGGCGGCGCAGGTCGTCCAGCTCAAAAAACTCCGCCAGCAGCCCGGCGGCATCGCACTGGGCCCAGTTCCGCTCTTCCATAACAGTCCCTCCGCTTCCTTGTGCTGAACGCACAAGATACACTGCGCTTATTGTACCACAGTATGCTTGCCGATTCAAGAAAAAAGAGTATAGTATAGGCAAATGAAGGGCGAAGGAACCCGAAAGAGAAACGAGGTAAGCTCTATGAGCACAAAAACAATGAAAACCCTGAACATCGTGGCCGGTGGGCTGCTGGTGGCGGCAGGCATCTATTGCCTGTGCAATCAGGACATAGCGGTGATTTCCGCCGGGGTGCTGCTGGGGGCATTTATGCTGGCAGCCGGTGTCGCGGAGATCGTGGTATTTTCCGGGGCCGGTAGGCTTCTGATAGGCTCGGGATGGCTGCTGCTGGATGGCGTGCTGACGGTGCTGATGTCCCTGTTCCTGCTGTTCAACCAGTGGTTCACCCTGCTGTCCCTGCCGCTGCTGTTCACCCTTTGGCTGCTGTTCTCCGGCGTGTCCCGGTTTGTCAGCGCCTTTGACCTCCGGGCCCTGGGGGTCCGTGGCTGGGGATGGGTGCTGGCAGTGGGCATCGCCCTGATGGTCTTTGGCTTTGTCTGCCTTATGGACCCCTGGGTCAGCGTAGCCGCCATGGGCGTTACCGTGGGCCTGGTGTTTATTTTGGAGGGTGTCAGCGCCATTGTGTGGGGCTGCATCTCCAGAAGCAGAGATTTTTGACCCTTACAGTCCCAGGGCCTCGGCCCTATCGGGAACTGTTCCTACATTATATTTGAAAAATTGGAGTGATTTTTATGGTACCCAGCATTTTCAGTGAGAATATGTTTGACGATTTCTTTGACGGCGGTTTTCTGGGCGGGCGCAATCCCCTGTATGGCAAGCACGCCCGGAATCTGATGAAGACCGATATCCGGGAGACGGAAAACGGCTACGAGGTGGCTGTGGAGCTGCCCGGCTTCAAGAAGGACGAAATCAGCCTGGAGATTAAGGACGGCTATCTCATCGTCAGCGCCCAGAAGACCCTGGACAAGGGCGAAGAGGACAAGAAGGGCCGCATCCTGCACCAGGAGCGCTACGCCGGTGCCTGCACCCGCAGCTTCTATGTGGGGGACGTGAAGCCCGAGGATGTGAGAGCCGTGTATGACTACGGTGTGCTCACCGTGACGCTGCCCAAGGAGGCAGAGAAGAAGCTGCCCTCCAAGACCTCCGTCAATATCGAGTAATCCCATAGGGGAAAGCCCGCAGCAGTTCGGATTTTTCCGGCTGCTGCGGGCTTTTTCTCTGCCTGGGGGCGGGTTATCGGCCCAGCTGCCAGAAGGCCACGGCACTGGCGGCGGCTACGTTCAGGGAGTCCACCCCATGGGACATGGG
>UROL01000056.1 GCA_900549495.1 uncultured Eubacteriales bacterium
TGGTTGTACAGACGGGACAGGCCGGTGGCGTTCTCGGTGGAAGCGTAGGTGTAAGCGGTGTGCTCAGCGTTGGCATAAGTGCCGCCGCCGACGTTGGTCACCAGAGCGCGGGTGCCCTGGTCGCCGCCCTGGCCGCCGCAGTAGATGCAGCCAACATACTCGTAGCCGGCATCGTAGACAGCCTGAACAGCCTTGAAGAAGTCTTCAACGGAGTTCCAGGTGTGGGTCTCTTCGTTCAGGTACTGCAGAGCATCGGCCTCGGCGAACACGTCCCGGTTGATGGCCATGCAGTGAGCGATCATGCACACGGGCATCTCGTACACTTCGCCGTTGGCGCTGGTGCAGGAGCTGACAACGCTGGCGTAGGTGCCTTCGGGAACCAGGTCAGCCAGGTCAACCATCAGGCCCTTGGCACCCCAGTTGGCAATCAGACGCTCGGGGCCTTCCATGATGATATCGGGAGCCTGTTTGCCTTCGATGGCGGTGTTGACCTTGTCATCGCCGTTGGTGTAGTCCAGGTATTCCACATTCACCTTGATTTCGGGGTGAGCAGCGTGAAAGTCAGCCAGCAGGTCAGAGACAGTGGCCTCGTCCACCCACTTGCCGATGGGGTAGGTCCACAGGGAGATTTCGGTCACGTCGGCAGCGCTGGCAGTGAAAACACACAGGCTCATTACCATGGCGACGGACAGCAGGATTGCGAGCAGCTTTTTCATAAGTATCCTCCTAGTTGGTTTGTTTTGTTGGATTCGCGTAATTCACGCGACCTGACTTGCCTTTATCTTAGCCAAGGTGTACAGAAAAGTCAAGGGGCTGGCGTGAAAAATATTTTCAAAACAGGTTTTTTTAGAAAACTTCGGCATTTCACACAAAAATCGAGGGCTTCGGCCCGGCCACTTCCCGGCTGCCTTTGGAGAGTATTCACAACAAGTTTAGGGAAGTTTCGGAGTTTCTGTGAAAATGAATTTTCAAAAACAATAATGTATGAAAATCCCCTCTCCGGCCCGTCGAGGCGGGGAGAGGGGAGGGGAGAATCAAACGTGCTTTGCCGACAGGGCCTGGGCAATGCGGTTGCGGCTGTCCTTGGCGCTTTCCAGATTCTTCCGGGTAAACTCGGAAAAGAGAATGTCAATCAGATACATTTGGGCAATTCTGGCCGGGATGGAGCCACTTTGCAGGGGATTTTCGTTGGCCCCGCATTGCAGCACAATGTCTGCTAAGGCGGCACCGGGGGAGTTGGGGAACCGGGTGACCAAAATCACCTTCGCCCCCCGTTCCCGGACGGATTTCAGAGTGTCCAGCATGGCCAGGGTAGAGCCGGAGTAGGAGAAGAACAGCACCGCATCCGTGGGCTCCATCAGCACCGCCGCCATGGCCTGCATGTGGGAATCGCTTACCGGCCGGAACTTGCTGCTGATGGTGGAGAACAGATGGGCCGCCTCGGCGGCAATCAGCATGGAGCCGCCCTGGCCCATGCAGTATACGCTGGTGCTGCTCCGGAGGATGGCGGCGGCCTGGGCCACGGCCTGGAGGTTCAGCACCTCCAGGGTCTGGTTCATGGCGGTGACGCTGGCATTTAGGAGCTTCCGGCTGATGGTGTCCAGGTCATCCTCCTGGGTGATTTCCCCGGAGAGGGGATTGTCCTCCAGCCGCCCCACAGAGGCATTGGCAATGGCAATTTTGAAGTCCGGATAGCCCTTGTAGCCAAGCCTGCGGCAAAAGCGAGACACCGTGGCATCGGCCACTGCACAGGCACTGGCCAATTCGGAGATGGACATCCTGGAAATGCTGTTCTGTGCAGACAGAATATAGTCGGCCAGCTTCTTTTCCGATGCGGTGAAGGTATAGTATTCACTTCCAATGTGCACAAATACACTGGGCTGGGATTCCATGGGCACACCCCCTTGTTATCTTTTTTGAAGTGGACGCTGCCATCAGCCTTCGGTGGTCAGCTGCTTGAGCATGATGTCGGTCTTAATCAGCATTCTGGGCAGATGGAAGGGGCCCTTGAAGGTGGAGCCCTTGGTGCTGGGCATGGTGGGCAGACCGTCCCGGCGGAGATAGCCGTACCACTCGCCGTACTGGGGGTCGGAGAAGTGGGCCTTGGCGTAGTCCAGGGTCTTGAAATACCAATCCAGGTATTCCTCCTTGCCGGTATCCCGGTAGAGCATCAGGGAGGAGATGAGAATCTCGTTATGGGGCCACCATAGCTTCATGTCGTGCTCGTAGGCCTCGGGGGGATTGCCCAGGGCATCGATGAAGTACAGCAGTCCGCCGTATTCCTTGTCCCAACCGGCGTTGATAGCCCAGTTGAAAATCTGCTCGGCCTTGGCAACCAATTCCTTGTCGCCGGTGCGGTGGGCATGCTCCAGCATAAACCACACGCCCTCAATGTCGTGGCCGGGGTTGACGATGCGGCCCTCGGTGTATTCCAGGTTGGCCTCGCCGTTGGGGCCTACGTTTTCCAGAATGCAGTGGAGCTCGGGATGGTAGTTGTATTTGAAAATCTCGTCCACGCAGCCCTGGGCCCGCTGCTCATACAGTTCCTTCTTCTCCGAATCCACCCGCATCATCACGGTGAGGACGTTCAGGAAAATCATGGGCAGGCCAAAGGAGCGGCCGGTTCTGGTTTCGGGGATGGTCTTGGGGCCCATGCCGGTGGGGTCGGGCATTCCGTGCCACAGGTTCCAGTACATTTCGCAGGCTTCCCGGGCCCGGGTCAGGCACTCTTTTTCGCCGGTGACACCGTAGTATTCGGCGTTGGCCAGGGCGTAGAAGGCCTCGGAGTAGAAATACCGCCGCTGCCGCAGGGGCTTGCCGTCCTTGGTGACGGTGAAGTACATCCGGTTACCGGCCTGGCGGTTGATGCAGTACTTTTCCATGAAGTCCAGGCAGCTCTTGGAGGCGTCCAGCCACTCCTGCTTTGCCCCATACACATGGCACAGATAGGCGAACATCCAGGCGCACCGGCCCTGCATCCACACGCTCTTGTCGGTGGAATAAACCTTCCCGTAGCGATCCAGGCAGGTATACACGCCGCCGAATTCGGGGTCCATACCGTTTTTCAGCCAGAAGCTGATGCAGCGCTCCAGCTCCTGCTCAGTCCACTGCTTGGCTTGCAGCAGTTTTTCTTTGTTCATATTGTTTCCTCCTTTGAAAATTTGGCAGCCTTTTTTTACCTTTTTCAATAGTAGCATTATCCTAATCATTTTTCAAGTAGAATTTTCAAAAAAGCTAGTGACAGAAAAACATTTTCATGTTACAATTTCATTATCTCCCATTTATATGAAAGAGGTGCATTTATCGTGAAATTTCTTGGAGTCAACATTTCAGTTCAGAACAGTCCCGAGCTGGATCCGGAATTCATCCCGCTGCATCTGTTCAACAAGGCCTTCCTGGCAGATGCCAAAAAGCCGGTATCCATTGCCGTGGAGCGGGCCAAGGGCGAAATGGCCTGCTGCCATACCTTCATCCACGGTACCCCCGAGATGAAGGAGGCGGACTGCTTCTACATCGACCGGCTGGTGAAATTCCTGCTTTGGATGAAGGGCGGCTTCCGCATCTATGTCAGCGGCGACGAGATGATTTATGACTACCTGCGTAGCATCTACTGCGCCGGCGGCAAGCAGGAGTTCGACTGGGACTACATGGCAAACGTCTTTGAGCATCCCTTCGAGATTCTGCTGGTGGATGCCGTGCCCGAAAGCAAGGATGCCCCCCAGAAGATTGGCGGCCACTTCGAGGGCTGCCGCATCGGCTTTGATGCCGGTGGCTCCGACCGGAAGGTTTCCGCCGTTATCGACGGCGAGACGGTGTATTCCGAAGAGGTGGTCTGGTTCCCCAAGACCAATGCCGACCCCGATTATCACTACAACGGCATTGTAGAGGCCCTCAAGTCCGCCGCCTCCCATATGCCCCGGGTGGATGCCGTGGGCGTGTCCTCCGCCGGTGTGTTCATCAACAACCGCACCATGAATGCCTCTTTGTTCCTGAAGGTTCCCCAGGAGCTGTATGACAAAAAGGTGAAGGATATCTATATCCGGGCCATCACCGACACCTTTGGCGACGTTCCCTACAGCGTGGTCAACGACGGCGACGTATCCGCTCTGGCCGGAGCCATCAGCCTGGGCAAGAACAATATGCTGGGAATCGCCATGGGCACCAGCGAGGCCGTTGGCTTCGTGGACGGCAACGGCTGCATCACCGGTTGGCTCAATGAGCTGGCCTTCTGCCCGGTGGATGCCTCCCCCAAGGCCATGCAGGACGAGTGGTCCGGGGATATCGGCGTGGGCTGCAAGTATTTCTCCCAGGATGCTGTGATTAAGCTGGCCCCCGCTGCCGGAATCCAGCTGGAGGAGAGCCTGTCTCCCGCCGAAAAGCTGAAGAAGGTTCAGGGCCTTATGGAGCAGGGCGACCCCAGAGCCGCTGCCATCTACCGGAGCATCGGCACCTATCTGGCCCACACCTTCGCCCTGTACCATGATTTCTACGGCTTTGAATATGTGCTGCTGCTGGGCCGGGTAATGTCCGGCAAGGGCGGCGATTTGCTGCTGGAGACCTACAACAAGGTGATGGAAAACGAGTATCCCGAGCTTGCCAAGGTGATTCATGTGGCCCTGCCGGATGAGAAGTTCCGCCGGGTGGGTCAGTCCGCCATTGCTGCCTCCCTGCCGGAGCTGAAAAAGTAAAAAGAGGTTTCAATAATGAAAAAGCATATTGTCTGTTTTGGCGATTCCAATACCCACGGCTACTGCGCCGACCCCACCGATACCGTCACCGGCGGCGCCCGGTTTGACGAGACCGAGCGCTGGACCTGCCTGCTTCAGCAGAAGCTGGGTGAAGAATATCTGGTGCTGGAAGAGGGGCTGTCCGGCCGCACCACCGTGTTCCCCGATGCCCTCCACGAGAGCATGGATGGCCTGGGGGTTATCTACTCTACCCTGATGTGCCACGAGCCGGTGGACCTGCTGGTAATCATGCTGGGCACCAACGACACCAAGGAGCGCCTGGGTGTCAACGCCGCCTGCATTGCCATCGGTATGGAGCGGCTGGTACGCAAGGCCCAAAGCGTGATGTGCTGGGCCAAGGAGCCCAATATCCTCATTGTCTGCCCGCCCCACATCCTCAAGGAGATGTATGACAATCCCTGCGGCGTGCCTATGGGCAACGGCTGCGTGGAGAAGTCCCAGGAGCTGTCCGGCTATCTCCGGGAGACCGCAAAGATGCTGGGGGCTGCCTTCCTGGATGCCCAGGAGTTTGCGGAGTTCAACCGGGTGGACGGTATGCATCTGACCGCCAAGGGTCACCGGGCAATGGCGGAGAAGCTAAGCCAGGTGATTCCGGAACTTCTGTAATGGGCCGCTCCATTTTCCGCCCGGAGGGGCCGGTTTGGAACATCTGCAACACCATCACCGATACCCTTCTGCTCAGCGGCCTCTGGTGCCTGTGCAGCCTGCCCATGGTGACCCTGGGGGCAGCCACCACGGCGCTGTATGATGCGGCGGTACACGGCATCCGCTGCCGGGAGGCGGGGACATATAAGCGGTTTTTCCGCACCTTCAAGGCGGAGTTCAAAACCTCGGTGCCGGTGACGCTGGTGTGGGGCGGGGTGTGCCTGTTTGCCGTGTATGTGCTGGCCCTGCTGGACGAGGCCGCCGCAGAAAGCACCCAGGCCGCCCTGATGGCCGGGGGCTATCGGGCGCTGCTGGCGCTGCCCATGTGCGTGTTTGCCTGGTCGTGTATGCTGCTGTCCCGGTTTACCTACCGCTTCCGGGAGCTCACCGGCAACGCCCTGCGGTTTCTTCCGGCCCACCTCCTGCCCTCTGTGGCCGTGGCGGCCATGACCTGGGCGGTTTGCTGGTATGTGGCTCGCTACCCCATTGGCCTGTTCTTTGCCCCGGGGGTTCTGGCCATCGGCTGGTCCCTGGTGGCGGAGCCTGTTTTCAAGAAATACGGCGGCGCTGTGCTGCCGGAAAAGAGTAAGAAGGAGTAAATGTCATGTTTTATTGCAATGCCAGAATCTATGGCCAGGATTTTCAGTTCCACATGGGCGCCTTTGAGGTAAAGGACGGCGTGTTTGGCCAGGTGCTGCCGGAGAATGTTCCGGCGGATGCCATTGACCTCCAGGGGGCAACGGTGATTCCCGGCCTGATTGATGTTCACAGCCATGGCAATTCCGGAGCGGACTTCTCCGACGGAGATTACCAGGGCTTAAAGAAAATGGCCGCATTCTATGCCTCCTGCGGCGTTACTTCCTTTGCCCCCGCTTCCATGACCCTTCCCTATGACGTGCTGGAAAAGGCCTTTGCCACCGCTGTCCGGCTGAAAAATGAGCAGCCCGAGGGCTGCGCCGTCCTCCGGGGCATTCAGATGGAGGGGCCCTACTTCTCTTATAAAAAGAGGGGCGCACAGAACCCGGACTATTTGAAGGATCCGGATTTTGAGGGCTTCCGGCAGCTGTTCCAGGGCTGCGGCGGCCTGATTACCATTGTGGACGTGGCTCCCGAACTGCCCGGGGCAGCGGAGTTCACCGCCCAGGCCAGCAAGCTGTGCACCGTGTCCGTGGCCCACACCGATTCCGACTATGACCACGCAAAGGCTGTCTTCGATGCCGGTGCCACCCACCTGACCCACCTGTACAACGCCATGCCCGGCATCAACCACCGGAACCCCGGCGTGATTCCTGCCGCAGTGGAGAATCCCAACGTCCGGGCTGAAATTATCTGCGACGGCTATCACATCCATCCCGCCGCTGTCCGTCTGGCCTTCTCCATGTTCGGCGGAGAGCGGATGGTGCTGATTTCCGATTCCGGCCGCTGTGCCGGTTTGCCCGAGGGCAGCAAGTTCACCCTGGGCGGCCAGGATGCATGGCTGCGGGATGGCGTGGGTCGTCTGGCAGACGGCACCATCTCCTGCTCTGCCGCCAACCTGTGGGGCTGCCTGACCAATGTGCTGGGCTGGAACATCCCCGAGGAGGATGCCGTCCGGGCTGCCACCTGGAATCCTGCCTGTGCCATCGGCGCAGAAAAGACTGTCGGCTCTATTGCCCCGGGCAAGGTGGCAGACTTCATCATCACCAACGCTGACTACAGCGAAAAGCGGGTTTTCCTGGCAGGTAAGGAAATCTAACCCCCACGCCAATAACAAAACAGCGCCGCAGCTGGCGAAACCAGCTGCGGCGCATTGCTGTGCAGATTTACTTCTTGGGCTTCAGGGTGATGGGCATTTCCTTCAGCACCACTGCCGTCCGGGCGGGGAGGTAGAGCTTGACAGAGGAATTCCCCTGGCTGTCCACCTGGGCGGTGTATTTCATGTGGGCAATCAGGTCGTTGCCGCCGTATTTGCCGTCGTCGGAGCACAGGGCCACCTGATAGTCGGCGATGGCAGGCAGGGAAATCTCTACATCGGTATAGGAATTGCAGGGGCTGAAATTGAAGGCGAAGAGCAGCCCCTTACGGTAGAAGGCGATGACCTGACGGCCGGAGTCAATCAGCCGCAGGTTGCCCATTTGCATGGAGAACAAATCCGCATCCTTGGCCAGATGAATCATGTCCTCGTCGAACTGGCCCAGCCACTCGTATTTCAGCAGCCCATTGTCCCGCAGGCTCCACTGGCGGCGGCAGTAGTGGAAGCTCCAGCCGTTGCCCTCCCGGGGGAAGTCAATCCACTCCGGGTGGCCGAATTCGTTGCCCATGAAGTTCAGGTACGCCTCGCCGCCGCCGGCCAGGGTAAACAGGCGAATCATCTTGTGCAGGGCAATGGCACGGTCGATTACCGGGTTGTGGGTGCTCTTTTCCATGTCGGTGTACATGGCTGCATCAGCCAAACGGAAAATCAGGGTCTTGTCGCCTACCAGCGCCTGGTCGTGGCTCTCCACATAGGCAACGGTGCCCTCGCCGGGACGGCGCATGCACATCTCGCACCACATCTTGAAGATGTCCCAATTTTCGTCCTTCTGCTCCTTGACGGTGCGTACCCACATATCCGGCAGACCCATGCCCAGACGATAGTTAAAGCCGATGCCGCCGTCGCAGATGGGCAGGCACATACCGGGCATGCCGGACATGTCCTCGGCAATGGTAATGGCCTGGGGATTCACCTGACGAATCAGCTCATTGGCCAGCTGCAAATAGGTGATGGCCTCGGTATGGGTATTGTAGGAGAAATATTTGTCGTTGGTGTTGAAGTCCGTGCCCAGGCCGTGGTCGTGGTAGAGCATGGAGGTAACGCCGTCGAAGCGGAAGCCGTCGAAATGGTACTCCGTCATCCAGAATTTCAGATTGCTCAGCAGGAAGTGGAGCACGCCGGTCTTGCCATAGTCGAAGCACTTGGTGCCCCAGGCCGGGTGGTCTCCCTTTGCTCCATCGTGGAAGAACTGCCAGGTGGTGCCGTCAAACATGTTGATGCCCTCAACGGTGTTCTTCACGGCGTGGGAATGCACCACGTCCAGCAGCACCCGAATGCCCATGGTGTGGGCGGTGTTGACCAGGTATTTCAAATCCACGGGCTTGCCGAACCAGCTGGAGGCGGCAAAGAAATTGGATACCTGATAGCCGAAGCTGCCATAGTAGGGGTGCTCCATAATGGCCATCAGCTGCACGGTGTTGTATCCGGCCTTCTGAATCCGGGGCAGAATCTTGTCTGCAAATTCCCGGTAGGTGCCGATTTTTCCCTCCTCCTGTGCCATGCCCACATGGGCCTCATAGATGAACAAGGATTTCTCCCCCTGGAAATTCTGGTCCGTCCAGGCAAACTGCTTCCGGTCGTCCACCACCTCGGCATTGAAGCTGACGGTCTTCTTGTCCTGGACTACCCGGCGGGCATACAGGGGGATGTGCTCGGTGCGGGTCATGTTGGCATCCACCACGGTTTTCACCCGGCAGCCATCCCACAGAGCATCGTCACCGGGGAGGAAGATTTCCCAGTTTCCGTTGCCCAGAGAGGTCAGGGGGTGACTGGTGCGGTTCCAGCCGTTGAAGTCGCCCTCCAGATACAGCTGGTAGGCCCCGGGGGCCCACTCCCGGTAGTACCAGCCCCCATCGGCGTGATGGAAGCCGAAATACTCATGGGCATTGGCAAAATCATTCAGCGACTGCCCCTCTTTCAGCACCCGATCCTTGGTGGCTCGGTAGAGGAACATGCGAAGGTCGATGTCCCCGGCAAAGGGGGCAAGCTGGGGATTCAGCTCCAGAATGCGATACATACGCTTAGACTCCTTTCATCCTTGTGGCTCAAGGCCGATTTGCTTCCCGCTCTTGGCGCAGGGTGTGCAGGTCAGGCAGTTGGCTCAGGTCCTCCATCAGCATTCCTGTTGCCTTCAGGAATTGCTCCATGGGCTCCTGGCGGGCCGGATGCTGGCCGCTGCGGTAGCGGTCGATAACAATTTGATAGCGCTCTCTGGCGGCCTGGACGGCATCCTGCCAGGACAGGTATAGGTCTCTTGCGGCGTTGGCACCAATCTGGGCCATCTGTTGGGGCTGCTGCATCACCTGGGACAGACATGCGCTAAGGCTCTGAGCGTTTTCTTCAATTAGCAGACCGTTGACACCGTGGGTGATGCCCTCTGCGGCGCAGCTGCCTGCAATCAGAACGGCTCCCAGGGAGCTGGCCGCCGCCTCCCGCACAACCAGCCCATTGGTATCGAAGGTGGAGGGGAACAGGAACAAATCCGCCCGGCTGTACCAGCCCCGGAGGGTTTCCCGGTCCCGAATGGCCCCGGTGAAAATGCACTTGTCTTCGATGCCCAAGCGCCGGATGTAGGCCTGTACCTCCTGGGCATCGGCGCCGGAGCCTATGAATACCATACGGAAATCCCGGCCCTGGGCCTTCTGCATGGCCAGGGCGTCGGCAATGATTTTCAGCCCCTTGTACCACATGATTCTGCCCACAAACAGGAATAGGGGTAGGCCCTTCGGCAAATCATAGCCCTGGGTGGCGGCGGCAATCCGGGCCTGGGATACCTTCCCCAGGGGCAAGTCCACCCCATTGGGCATGACGATACACGAGCCTTTGTAGCCCATGGAGCGCAGGTTTTCTGCGGCACCGGAGCTGACGGCCCACACCTCGTCACAGGCGCTGATATTCTGCACCAGCGCCTTGGTGGAGCCGGTACGCAGCAGCTTGCCCTTCACCATTTTTCCGATTTCAATGTCGAACTTGGTGTGATAAGTCATCACCAGGGGGGCATCCAGAGCCCGCCGCAGCTCCCGGCCCAAAATAGTGGAGGCTATGGGGCAGTGGGCGTGGAGAAGGGCTACCTTTCGCTCACTTAGCTGCCGGGCAATGGCAGGGGAGAAAGGAATTCCCGCTGTGTAGCCGCCGGTCATCTTCCGAAAGTCCAGGCTGGGGTAGCGAATCACAGGGTAGGGGAATACCCTATCGTCACTTTCCGGGTGGGAGGGGGTGACCACCACCACATCCTCCCCGGCCCGGTGAATGATATCGGCATAGTTTTTTACCGCATTTGCAACCCCGTCAATTACCGGGGGGAAAGAATCGTTCAGCAGACAGATGGTTTGACAGTTTTCCACCGAATCAGCTCCCATTTGGCATAAATTTCTATTTTTCGGTTCCCGGAATGGGAACCTGCCAAACCTAAAATACCACACATTCCACCGTTCGTCAACCGAAAACCTGCCCAGGGCAGCACAAGGGCGGCGTACCCATGGGGCACGCCGCCGCTGTCAGACGGGCATGGCAACAAACACGTCGGGATAGTTGTCCTTGAGCATATTGCACACCACGGCGGCATACTCAAAGCTGGGCATGATGGCATACACGGCAGAGCCGGAGCCGGTCATCTGCATTCCCAGTGCGCCGTAGCTGTTGCAAATGGATTTGATATAGTTGATTTCCAGGTGGTCTGCCGTTACAACCGGGTCGAAAACGTTGTAAATCAAGTCCGCAATTTTGCCCAGGTCACCGGCCAGCAGAGCGCTTTCCATGGCCATATGGTCAGGGTGCTTGGGGATGGCTACAGTGTCCAGCTTGCGATACAGCTCCGGGGTGGAGACGCAGAAGCTGGGCTTGCACACCACAAACACGCACTCCGGCATATCGGGCAGCTTGCGTAGCTTCTCGCCCCGGCCTTCGGCCATGGCGGTGCCGCAGAGAACGCAGAAGGGTACATCGCTGCCCACCTGCTGTCTCTTATACACATCTCCGAGCCCACGAGACCGAGGCTGATCT
>UROL01000057.1 GCA_900549495.1 uncultured Eubacteriales bacterium
TCGGCAGCGTCAGATGTGTATAAGAGACAGCTGGACAGGACGGAGGCGCTGTGCATCATCGTCCTGGGCTACCAGCTGAACCCGGACGGCTCTATGAAAGAGGAGCTGCTGGGGCGGCTCCGAACGGCAAGGGCCAGTGCCCTGGAATATCCCAATGCCTACATTCTGTGTACCGGTGGTGGGACGGCTTCCTCCGCCTCCACAACAGAAGCCCAGGCCATGGCCCAATGGCTGATTCAAAACGGTATAGAGGAAACCAGAGTGCTGACAGAGTCCCGCTCTCTGACCACGGCGGAGAATGCCATCTATTGCGGCCATCTGCTACAGCAGCATCCGGGCATTACCCAGGCGGCACTAATCAGCAGCGACTACCATCTGCCCTGGGCCAGTATTTTGTTTCAAGCCCAGTTTATTTTGGATGGCGCATCTGTTTCCCTGGTCTCCAGCGCCGCCTACCCCACCTCCACCAGGCTGTATGGCACTTCCCTTCTCCGCTACCAGGCCAACGGAATTCTGGAGATTGCCAGCCGTCACCCCTGAAACCGGGGCAGCCCTTCCCGGGTAATTACCCAATGTCGGTAAGTTAAGCTAACGTATCCCCCTGGCCTCTACATTCTGAGGTCAGGGGGATTTATTTAGAAATAATTCAAGAAAGGACTTGATAAAAGGGTTATTTCGTGGGGCCATTTTGTTAACCGCGGTTAGAGAAATGGCCCTTGTAGTTAGAAGTGTGTCCCAGCACGCCGAACTACAAGGAGGCTTATTTATGAACCCTGAGGCTGTAAAAAAACCACTGAAAGATACAATTCAAGCTGTGACAGAATGCAAATGGTTCTTTTCCGCAAGGCCCGGCAAAGACAATACCAGAACCAGAAAGTTTCCTTTTCAAAAGATGATTTCCTCCATCCTTACGTTTGGAAGTGGTAACGTTTTAGTAAATCTCCCCAATGGATATTGATACATCGGAACAAAAAGGAGCTCCGAACCCCTTTGCCGGTAAGACGAAGGGCCTCGGAGCTCTCTCAAGTGTGTATATTTACGCCTGCATCCGCTTAAGACAGATGATTACCGATTGGAAATCCCCCCAGAGATTGGGAATGGGGAGACCGGCATACATCAGTGCATCTCCTGCGTAGCACTCCCCTGTCCCCTCTAGGACATAGCGTGCTTTCGGGTCAAGGCCTTGGAGCTTTACACGCCGGGAATGGCAGTTTGCCCGCCCCAGCACCTGCACGAAGGTGACCAGGCTCTCTTCTGCATCGGCAGAAACCACCTGCCAGCAATCGAATTGGTGATTCTCCCAGTAGGATGCAAGGCGGTAATAATCCCCATTGCGAACCAGGTCGTTGTACCGGTGGTACATGGCAACCTGCTGGGGAATCTGCTCCCTTTCCTCCTGGCACAGCTTGGTGATGTCCAGCTCATAGCCAAAGGTTCCCGCTAGGGCCACATGCCCCCGGGTTTGGAAGGGTGTCACCCGGCCCACCGTATGATTGGGGCAATCTGCCACATGAGCCCCCATGGTGGAGAGGGGGTAGACCAAAGCCGTCCCCTCTTGAATGGACAGCCGCTCAATGGCGTCGGTATCATCCGAGCACCAAATCTGGGGGCTGTAGTACAGCATACCCGGGTCAAAGCGTGCGCCGCCGCCGGAGCAATTCTCAATCAGCAGCTGAGGATAGCGGGTATGCAGCCGTTCCTGTAGCTCATATACCGCCAGCACATAGCGGTGATACAGCTCACCCTGGCAATCCGCCTCCAAGCAGAGGCTGCCCAAATCCGAAAGCTGGCGATTCATGTCCCACTTTACATATTCGATATGGGCACTGTCCAGGATTTCTTGGATGCATTCCCAGACATATTCCCGCACCTCCTGCCGGGTCAGATCCAGCACCAGCTGATTGCGGGCCAGGCCGGGGGTGCGCCCGGGAATCTGGATAGCCCAATCCGGGTGGGCACGGCAGAGGTCTGAGTCCGGGGAAATCATCTCCGGCTCCATCCAGATGCCGAATTTCATTCCCAGTCTGTTCACCTCATCGGCCAGACGTTTCAAACCGCCGGGGAGCTTTTTTTCATTCACCTTCCAGTCTCCCAGAGCCCGGTTATCGTCATAGCGGTTGCCAACCCAGCCGTCATCCATTACCAGCATTTCAATTCCCAGCTTGGCCGCCTCTGCGGCGATGTTCAGGAGCTTGTCGGTGTTGAAATCAAAATAGGTACCCTCCCAGTTGTTGATTAGGATGGGGCGCTTCCGGTCCCGCCAGTCGCTGCGAATCAAGTGGCGGCGGTAGAGATTGTGGAAGGTTCGGGTCATCTGCCCCAGGCCGGAATCGGAGTAGACCATCACTACCTCCGGGGCTTGGAAGGTCTGCCCGGCTGTGAGCTTCCAGGAAAAATGATAGGGATTGATGCCCATAACCAGTCGCACCTGGTCAAACTGGTTCAGGCCCGCTTGGAGCTCAAAATTGCCGGAATAGACAAAATGCATGGCGTACACCTCCCCGCAGGTCTGGGTCACATTGGGGGTGGTGAGAGCGGCAAAGGGGTGCTCTTGGTGGCTGGTCTCTCCCCGCTCGGAAAAGCTGCCCTGTCTGCCATAGCCGATTTTCCGGTATTGGGTTCGCCGCTCCCTGGCCCAGCCGCCGTGGAGCGTCAGCAGGGAGTAATCCTCATTGTCCATATCCAGGCAGGCCGAAAGCACCTTGGTCAGGTAAATGGCTTCTTCCCTGCTGCCGCAATTGGTTATGCTGACACTTCTGGTAATCACATCCAGATTCCGGAAGGCTGTGTATAGGAGCTTGACCTCCAAATCCAGCACCGGATCCCGCAGTGTGATTTCCAGGCTGTCACAGTCCTGCTCCGTTCCAAAGGTGGCCGGCAGACCTGGCAGCTTTGGCTTGCCCGGGAAAATCCGGTGGCAGGAATAGCCCAGCTCTACCCCATTGTACCCGGCCTGGGTGCGAAGCTCCAGGCAATGCTCCCGGAAATCCCCAATACCGCCGGTGGGGTATTCCATGGGAGCGCTGTCCAGAAAGCCCAGCTTCTCCCGGCGGTTTCTCTCCGGAGTGAAGGGCGGCTCCTGGGTTCTGGCCAGATAGGCAACGTCGCTCCCCTCCAGGCGTTTGCCGTAATAGTAGTGTAGCAGGTAGCCGAAGGAATCCTGCACACCCAAAACATAGCTGGTGTGGGGAGTGGTCAAATGGAAGGTTCTTGTTTCCTCGTGAAATGCAATCATAGAATTTCCTCTTTTACGCTTCCAGGCCATCCATCAGGCCCTGAAGGACGGTTGCAGACTGGTCATATATGGTCAGCTTTCTTCTGTTAATCAGGCCAAAGTTTTCTCCCGAGCTGCCTATGGCCCCATTATCCCACCACAGGCAGGGAATGCCATACCCCCGGGCAGCGGAGATAAAGGTTTTGCACCAGGCGTAGCGATCCTCTGGGTTGGATTTGTCCAGGCAACCCATTTCATCGAAGACAACAGGAATTCCCTTGCGGACAAATCGGTAATTCACATTTTTCAGCAGGGTCAGAATTTCGCCTTCATCCTGTCTATCAAAGGTGGAATCCCCGGATTTCTGATCCAGCGCAAAGCGATAAGGGGTGTAGGCATGCAGGGAAACCATCAGCCGGTCCTCTGCACTGTCCTGCGGAAGTTGAAAAACGCTGCTGAGGGCCGAGCCGGGACTGCCTGCATAGACGGAGACAATCACCATGCGCTCTGCGTTTTCTCCCCCGGCTGCACGGATGGTATCCAGGCAGGTTTGGTTCAGCTGGTTGACCACCTCCAGGGCCGCCATACAGTCCGGATTCTGGGGGCTGATATTCCACTCATAGGAGCTGCCCGCTACCCGGGGCTCGTTCATCGTCTCAAAAATCAGATGGGCATCCGCATCCTGAAAATGGGTGGCAACCTGCTGCCAGATTGCCGTCAGATACTCCTTGGCGCACTGGCTGTTCTCCGGGGTGGGGGTGTAGATTTCGTTGTCGTGGTGGGAATTGATTATCACATACAGCCCGGCATCCAGTGCCTGACGGACAACGGTATCCACCCGGCTCATAAACTTCTCGTCAATTTGGTACGCCGGAGCAGCAGAAACATGCTTGCCCCAGGAAATGGGAATTCGAATAGTCTCGAAGCCCAGCTCCTTGACCAGCTGGAGCAGCTCCTGGGTAGTGACAGGGTTGCCCCAGGCCGTTTCGCCCAAGGGGGCATCAAAGGTGTTGCCCAGATTCCAGCCGATTTTCATAGCGGAAGCGAATTCCAATCCGGTCATACGGTGCTCCTCCTGATTTTCCTCTGCCGAAAGGCAAATAAGTTTTGCATCTTCTAATCTTTGGTTCCCTGCCATTCCGGGCACCAGCATGGCGCCGGTAAGGGCCAGGGCGGTCAGGGCAACTGCGCTTCTTCGGTTCATAATTCTCTCCTTTTCCGCATTTCCAATTTTTCTTCCTATTTTCAAAACTGCACGCCCGAAGGCGTGCAGCATTTGAAAGAATCCCAGCGAGGCAGCCTGAGGCACAGGCCGCCCGCAGGTAATGAATACGCAAATGACCTTAGGCAAGAGTGGATGCGGCGCTCTCGGCAGAGGCAAAGGGCCCGGGGATGGGGGCCACGCCACGATGATTGCCCAGGAAGTCGTCATCAAACTGGATTGCAGTCTCATCCGGGTTCTCAAAGCGCTGCTCCGGCTCAAAGGCGCAGCCCAAAATATCGCTGTTGATCATGCTGCAATGGAAGTCCCGCAGCAGCTCCGGGAGATTGGTGTCCAGGCTGTATTTTCCGTCCTGCTCCACCAGCTCCACCCGCACCTGGGCAGTATCGTCCAGCAGGTAGTTTTTCTCCTCAACCCAGGGCTTTGCACCGCCGAAGTAGGCGTTGCCCGCCGCCCAGACAGGCAGATGGGAGAAGTGGGCATCCTGGAGATCGTGCATCCTGGCATAGGGATTCTCCAGCTCAAACTGGCTAATCCACTGCTCATAGGTGGGATAGCCATTGAAAACATGGCTGCCAACCTCTTCGTTGTCCTCCCAGTTGTCCTCCGGCTTGTGCATGGGCCACTTCTGGAAGAAGATATTGTTATAAATCCGGTTGTCGCCGTGGAGGATAATCATAAAGCCGGCGCACTCGGTCCTGTGGCGAATATGATAGGGTGTGTAGCGAGGCTGATTCTTGCCGTTGGCCTCTCGGTCCGTGCCGCCGCCTACGCAGGTGAAGGAGCCCAGGATCAGGTTGTGTACCAGAGCCACACCCTGGGTAGCAAAGCGAACACCGGCAGGAGAGAGCATAATGTTGTTGTCAATCAGCGTGGGGCCGTGGCTGACTTCAATAAACACGTCCTGGCAGCACATAGCGCCCTCGGCCTTTACGGAGCCCTCGGGGATAAAATTGTCGTGAAGCAGGTTCTGGGAAATCCGGGTACCCTGGGCCTCCCAGTCGCACCAGACACCCATAGTGGAGTGGTGGATATGGTTCCGGCGAATCACCACATCAATGGCGGCATGGAGCTTAATGGCAGAAATCTCTGCACCACCCAGCTGCTGCATGTTGTTGATATGGTGAATATGGTTGTCCTCAATCAGGCTGAACACGCCGCCCATACGGCCCACAATGCCAGTCTGCTCACAGTGGTGGATATTGCAGCGGCGCACAATGTGGCTGCCCACCTTCTCCTTCAGCCAGCCGTGGTACTGGCCCCGGCAGACTGCGTCCCGCTCCATCTGGGTGGGGCTCTTCACATGCTTGCGGGTGTAGTAATGGTCATTTTCCTCGTCATAGTATTTGCCCAGACTGATGCCGCAGCATTTGGAGTTGCTGATTTCGCAGTCTTCAATAATCCAGCCTTTGGACCAGTGGGGGCCAATCATGCCATCCTGGAAGGCGGCTGGAGGTGCCCAGGTGGTAGCCGCCTTCGTAATGTGGAAGCCGGAAACGGTGATGTAGCCCACGCCAGTTTTGGAGGGGAAGAAGCAGTTCCGGCGGACGTTGATTTCCACATTCTCCTTGTTGGGATCCTTCCCCTGGAAATTGGCGTAGATCACCGTCTCGTTGCCATCCTGCTGGGTAAACCATTTATAGGTGGAGCCCTCATGGTCCCAGGAAGGGAGATAAACCTCACCGGCCAGGCACTCGTCCAGGGTCACCGTCTCATACAGCTGCTTGTCATTGAGATAAACAGCACCGGTATGACGGCAGACAGGGGCAAAATACCAGTCGCCGCCCACCATGGTGGTGTAGGGATTGTAGGCACCAAACACCCCATTGTCCACCCGGCACACCCACACATTTCCCTGATAGGGCTGCCAGGACTTGATTACCTCTGCACCGGTAATCACCGCCCCCAGTGCAACGGTGCTGCGATAGGTGATGCGGTTATCCTCGGTACCTGCATACACAGGGTCGACATACTCTCTGTAAACGCCGGGGGCAACCAGCACCTCGTCACCGGGTTTGGCCACCTTGGCGGCGTCGGCTATGTGCTTAAAGGGGGTCAGCTTTGTGCCGTTTCCCTGTTTTTCCACATTCTGATCCACGTAAATAATCATATAGCAGAATCTCCTCTTGTGTTTTTCCGAATTGCTTTCGGAGTCGATGCCATATTACACCATGACCTATTGGGTTTCAATTCACATTTTCCCCAAAGTCACCCTGCAACTTTTGGTAATTTCGTCACAGGAATCGAACCATTTCCTCTGCCGGGCGGCACTGGGTGTGTCCCTTGGCCGGAGTGGCATCTGCCGCTGCATAGCCTGCGGGCAGCAGATTGCAGATGCGAACTTCCTCCGGAAGTCCCAGTGCCTTCTTTACCTTATCCTCGTTGAAATACCCTACCCAGCAGGTGCCAAGGCCCAAATCCGTTGCCTCCAGCATCATATGGGCGGTGACAATGGCGGCATCGGTATTGCCAAAATCATAGCCCTCATAAATCAGCCCCTTGGAGCTCCGGTTGGGATCATACCCTACGACAAAAATCACCGGAGCCTGGAAGGTGCAGGGTGTCACCTCTGCCAGAGCCTTGCGGGCAGCTTCGCCGGTGACGACATAGATTTTCTGGGGCTGGTTATTCCGGGCCGTGGGGGCCAGGCTGGCTGCCTCCAGAATCCTGTCAATCTTCTCCTGCTCCACCGGTACACTGCGATAGCTGCGAACAGAGTAGCGCTCTTTGGCCAATGTCAAAAAGTCAGTCATAATTTTCTCCTTTCAAATAATGGGTATACAAGGTCAATAAATAGGATTACCCGGCAATCTCCCAGGTTAATCTCGGCTCACAGAAGGGCAGCCCAAGCTCCGTTTGTGTCAGCATTCGGTTGCCGACAAATTGAAATCCACCATCTGCCTGAGGCCGAACCGTAAGTTCATGGGAAAACAAGCAATCCACGCCCAAATCTGTGGACAGAAGCGCCACCGTTATAGAGACAGTTCCATCCGAATGGTTCCGAAAAGCGGTGACCTCCGGCTCAATGGTGTAGTAGTTCAGGTAAAACACATAATCGTTGCTCTCAATCTGCCGCCAGGGGTAGCAGCCGCTTTCCGAATCATACCCGGCAAGCTGCCGCAAATTCTCTTGGTTGATCTGAAAATATGGGAGAATTACCCCTTCAAATTCTGCGGCAGGAATCCGGTAGCAATTCTTGTCTGTGTCAAATGTATACCCGTCCGGTGAAAAACGAGTGCCATGTTGGTAACGATAAAGGTATTCCCACACATCGTTGAAACAAAGCCCGGAAAAATCCTTCTCCGTCCAGTTGGTTAAAAAGATGTTTGTGCCTGTATAGCCGCCTGCCAGCACATAGCGTGAGCATTGCTGCCACAATTCTTTATCCGGCTGCTTCAGGCGCAAGCGTGTATAATTTGCATAGTGGTGGTCATCCTCCGGGTGAATGCGGTAATAGAAATTCCCTTGCTCTGTCAGCTTGGGATCGCAAATCCGATACACTGCATAATCCGGCTCCACGGTTTTATCCAGAGAATACGTCATGGAATACAGGGTGGTTGTCCCCTCCCGGTGGGAAAACAGACGGTAGCTCAGCGCACCGGATGGACGGATGCGCAAAACCTCCCGACTGACATTTGCGTTCTGCTCAACAGCATCCAGAAACTGATAAAACTTCTCCGAATTGGCCAGGTATTCAGGGCTGTCGGCGCTGGAATCCACCACGCACAGCCCACGTTCAATCAGAACCTGCTCCACGGCATCAATGTCCTGCTGCGGCAGCTCCGGTGCATCCCATCGGTTTTCAGGCTCCCTCTTGGGGGCGGCATCGTAAAGCGCTCGATACATCGAGACGATTTCAGCACAGCGGCGGCGGGCACTTCGCTCCTCTGCGGCAATTTCTCTTTCTTCCCTGCTGCCACCGCAGCCGGTCAAGGTCAAAAGAAGCAGTAATGCAACGGCAATTTGCTTTTGTATCTTCATGGCAGCCACACCCTTTCTATGCTGACAATTATAGCACATCGCATCTCACCAGGACAAGCCTTTTCTAAGGAATAACTTCCCCGCCAGCCCTGGTCAGAATGAAGGGTCAAGCCTGTGTCATCCGAAATCTTCTCAAAAGCCTTGTCCAGCATGGAAGTCACCATGTTTAATACAGGACGATCTGATATGGTATAGCTGACAAGATCGCTGCTGTGCAAATCGAGAATCGGGGACAGATAGATCTTTTCTCCGAACAGGCTAAACTCCGTCACATCGGTGGCCCACCCATTAAGCGGAGATGGAAGAACATACAGCGATACCAGCGGTCGGGGCGTTCAGTTCCCTTGCGATGCAAGGAAGAGATGCTTTGCGGCAGGGTCGGGGGCAAGCTCTGCCAGCGTACTGAAACGGTTGACCGTTGCTTCACGGTCGGGGCTGTCAAAGGCGTACAATGCTTTCTTCTGGTTCATGGTCATAGTTTTACTCTCCTTTGATTTGATAAAATCACGCAGTCCGTAGTTAATAACGGCGATTCTGATAATCAGCCATTCCGCAATGTGAGGGATGATATATGCAATGTATTGACATTTTTATCTCTCTATAGTAACATTCCCTATGAAAAGAAGTCCGGCAGGTACCAAGGGCTGGAAATCTGCTGGCGTATTTTTAAGAAGCGTGACGGAGGAATCCATGTGGCAAAGGTGATTCTTTTTGATTTGGACGGAACTCTCACGGATTCCGGTGAGGGGATTATCAAAAGTGCGACAATGGCGTTGGAGTGTTTGGGGGTGCCGGTTCCCTCTCCGGAGGAAATGCGCTCTTTTGTGGGCCCGCCTCTGGGGGATTCTTTTTTGAAGCATGGTGTTCCGGCTGAGCGGGTGACAGAGGCAATTGAGATTTTCCGGAGCAGGTATCAGCCCATCGGGAAATATGAAAACCACCCCTATCCCGGCATCCGGGAACTGCTGGAGGCGCTGGAGGCCCAAGGGCATATTCTGTATGTTGCAACCTCCAAGCCGGAGGAAACTGCGGTGGAGGTATTGGAGCATTTTGATCTGGCGCATTTCTTCCGCCGTATCTGCGGCGCAACCTTCGACCAATCCCGTGTCAGCAAAAGCGATGTAATTGCCTTCCTGCTGGAAAACAATGATACCCAGGCAGATGCCGTGATGGTTGGCGACACTGCCTTCGATGTGCTGGGGGCCGCTGCCCATGGGATTCCCACCATTGGAGTATCCTGGGGATATGGCGACGTTGCCGAGATGAAAAAATCCGGCGCAGCCGCCATTGCGGACACACCGGAAATGCTTCTGACTCTGCTGAATCGGTGAAAAACGGGCACCCGCTTTGGGTGCCCGCAATGCGTTACTGCAAGCGATAGCCGACGCTGACAAGCTCCATAATATGGGGCCAGAACTCCGGCTCATCTGCGGTATAGCAGGACGCTTCTCCAATCTGCTGAAAGGACACAATCCGATTGGCGGCGTCAATCCATGCACTTTTCCGAATGACGGAAGTATGTAAGTCTCTTTGGGTATTCATTATTCTGTTCCTCCTTATTATAGAGTTATGTTTCGAAACCGGCGGCGGATGCTGCGGATTCATTTTCCTTGGCAAATTGCCCTTCACCTATATAGACGGAATTCAGATGACAAACGTCACAAATTTCTAAAAAATATTTTGAATTTTTACCGGAGGCCATCTGCCCCGCCTTCTGGGATGAGTCTACCGCCGGAATGCATCATATTTGTAACATATCTGCATCCAAAAAGAAACAAATTCGTGTTATAGAAGAAATCAATTGCAAATGGCATGGGTATCTGCCAAAAGTTTTACTTGATTTTGCAGAAAAAGTGAATAGAATAGAACGTGAACTTGCAAATCTGTGAATGTATTTGCACGAAAGGATGATCTCCTATGAATAAAATTTATATTCCCCAGCATTACACGCCTGTGCTGGATGCCTACGACACCCAGCGGGCCATTGCTTATATCAAGGCAACCTTCCAGGATGAATTTTCCGCTGCTTTGAATCTCAAGCGAGTGTCCGCTCCCCTGTTTGTCACCGAGGATTCCGGCCTGAACGATAATTTGAACGGCTATGAGCGGCCCGTCAGTTTTGACGTTCCCGCCGTGGGTACGGATGCACAGGTGGTTCATTCCCTGGCGAAATGGAAGCGCCTGGCCCTGAAGCGCTACCACTTTACCGTGGGCAACGGCCTGTACACCGATATGAACGCCATCCGACGGGACGAGGCGCTGGACAATGTCCACTCCATCTATGTGGATCAGTGGGACTGGGAAAAGATTATTACCCGGGAAAATAGAAATCTGGATTTCCTGAAGCTGATTGTCACCGCCATCGTTCGTGCCATCTGCAATACCAATGACCGGCTCCACGTCCGCTATCCCCAGCTGCGGGTGGAGCTGTCCCCTGAGGTGAGCTTCATCACCTCCCAGGAATTGGAGGATTTGTATCCGGACCTGACACCCTCCCAGCGGGAAAAGGCTTATGTCCGGGAGCATACCACCGCCTGCATTATGCAGATTGGCGGGAAACTCCGCTCCGGTCAGCCCCATGACGGCCGGGCTCCCGACTATGATGACTGGGCGCTGAACTGCGATATTTTCTTCTGGGATGCGGTGCTGGAGCTGTCTCTTATACACATCTCCGAGCCCACGAGACCGAGGCTGATCTCG
>UROL01000058.1 GCA_900549495.1 uncultured Eubacteriales bacterium
GAGATGTGTATAAGAGACAGGTATTTAATTGTGCGGGATTTCCCTGTACAGGATTTCCCTGCTTAGGTTACAATGCCTTTTTGAGGCAATTTGAAAAGTGTTGATTTTTTGAATTTTATCCTTCTGTAAGCTACCGAACATAGGAGCATGAGAAAAGATATGCCCCCACCTTAATTCGGGTCACACAGAGCCGCAGAACGCCCGAAACGAACGCAAAACACCACATCTTCTCGGACAGTACAGGAAAAGAGTGCCGATACTTGCGTATCAGCACCCTTTTTTCCTGTCAGTATTTGATTTTGAACTTTCCACACCGCGTTTGTACCTATGAAAACATTGATTTACTGACGATTGCTCATTGTTTTCTTATTAGGTACGCACACACCCGGTGTCTCTTTTTGATGGCAAATGCAGAAAAAAAGAGACACCGAAGGGTGTCTCTTTTTGGCAGAGGATGAGGGATTCGAACCCCCGCAAACGGAGTCAGAGTCCGGTGTGCTACCGTTACACAAATCCTCTAAATTTGGAACGGTATTATTATAACCAATATTCGGAAAATGTCAAGAAGAAATTTCAATTACTTCCTATTTATTTTCCGGCGGACTTCTGCCAGGGGGAGCTGGTGGGCTTTTGCGATGGCGGCCAGGTCGTCATATTCCGGCTTGCAGCGGTGAACGCCGTAGCCCTGGGAGATTTTGCACCGGATGGGGCCATAGGGGATTTCTGCCTCCTCGGTGTGTCGGCTTAGAATGTAGCGGCGGTGGGGGGTCTCCCGAATGCCCAGGGTGGTGGTGTGCTGGAAGAGCAGACGCACCATTTCCGCCCGCTGGCTTTCCCGGCAGAGCAGGGTGAGCATGGTGCCCGGGCGGTTCTTTTTCATGCCGATGGCGGTGGTGTAGACCTCCGGCACCCCGGCGGACAGAAGCTGCTCCATGGCAAAGCCGATTTCCTCGGCGGTCATATCATCCAGGTTGCAGCTCAGCTCCCAAATGCTGTCCTCTCCCTGGCTGTCGGCGTTACCCAGCACGGCCCGGAGGCAGTTGGCTATGGCGAAATCCTTCTTGCCCATGCCGTAGCCCAGGGCGGCAGGGGTCATCACTGGCATATCGCCGAACCGGGTGACGAACTGCTTCAGCAGTGCAGCTCCGGTGGGGGTACACAGCTCCCCCTGAATTTGGCCACCATAGATGGGGATGCCTTTCAAAATCTCCGCAGTGGCGGGAGCGGGCACCGGGAGAATGCCATGGGCGCAGCTGATATGCCCACTGCCCACATGAACAGGGGAGGCATATACGGCAGGATTGCCCAGCCGCTCCATGAGATAGCACACGGCAGTCACATCTGCCAGGGCGTCCAGGGAGCCTACCTCGTGGAAGTGGATTTCCTGGATGCTTACCCCATGGACAGTGCTCTCCGCCTGGGCAATGCGGTGGTAGACGGCGCGGATATTGTCCTTGACGGCCTGGGATACCTGAAGATGGGATATCCAATGCTCCAGCTGCTCCATACTGCTGTGCGTGTGATGGTGCTGGTGGCTGTGATGGTGGTGCTTCGGCGCACCCTCTTCGGTGTCTCCCACATAGACGTGGATATGGGTGCAGGTGATGCCGCACTTCTGGGTCTGCTCCTGTGCATACCGCACTCCGGGTACCCCCAGGGCATTCAATTCCTTCACCATTTCCTCCGGCTGGGGAAAAAGCTCCAGCAGAGCGGCGGTGAGCATGTCACCGGCAGCGCCCATGCCGCAGTCCAAATACAAAATGCTCACTGCTTTGCCTCCATATGGTTGATGGTGCTGGCCATGTAACCGGCACCGAAGCCATTGTCAATGTTTACTACGGCGGTGCCGCTGGCGCAGGAATTCAGCATGGAGAGCAGAGCCGCCACACCGCCGAAGGATGCGCCGTAGCCGATGCTGGTGGGTACGGCAATCACCGGGCATTCCACCAGACCGCCAATCACGCTGGCCAGAGCTCCCTCCATTCCGGCAATGGCAATGATGACGCTGGCGCTCATCAGCTCCTGACTGTGGCTCAGCAGGCGGTGGATTCCGGCCACCCCTACGTCATACAGCCGCAGTACCTGGTTGCCCAGAAATTCCGCCGTCAGTGCCGCCTCTTCTGCCACCGGCACGTCGCTGGTGCCCCCGGTGGCCACCACAATAGTGCCCATGCCCCGGGGAGCCTCCATCTGCCCCAGGATGCCGATTTTGGCCTGGGGGTAATATTGGATGGGGTGGAAACGCCGGACAGTCTCTGCCTTCTGTGCATCCAGCCGGGTGATGAGCACGTTTTCTTGGCCATTTTGCCGCATGGCGGCAAGGATACCGGTGATTTGCTGGGCGGTCTTTCCCGCACCATAGATGACCTCGCCGGTGCCCTGGCGAATTTTTCGGTGCAAATCCACCTTGGCATAGCCCAGCTCGGCAAAGGGCTCCTGCTTCAGCTGAAGCAGGGCATCCTCCACACTGAGAGAACCGGACTGCACTCCCTCCAGGAGCTTTCGGATATCACTGTTCATGGCGTGCCTCCAAATCCAGAAGTACTCTGGAATAGTCTTTTTTCAGCCGTTCCAGCACCGCTTCCCGGTGGGCCAGAAGCATAGGGAACTGTGCCTCTGGCATTTCCAGCCGGGCGCAGCCGTCCATCAGCCGAATGCGGAAGCCGGAAAAGCCCAGCTCCATAAGAAACGCCTCGCACTGCTCGGTTCGCCGTAGATCCTCCAATGTGATGGCGGTGCCAGTGGGAATCCGGGTAGCCAGGCAGGCATAGGCGGGCTTGTCCCAGGTGAAGAGCCCTGCCTCCCGGGAGCGGCGGCGGATTTCTGCCTTGGTCAGGCCACACAGCCGCAGGGGGGAGAGCACCTCCAGCTCCCGCAGCGCCTGCATTCCCGGGCGGTCGTCCGCCTGGTCACTGGCATTGGTGCCGTCCAGAAGTAGGGGAAGCCCCTCCTCCCGGGCGGCCTGGGTGATGACGGTGAAGATATGCCGTTTGCAGTAGTAGCACCGGTTGCCGGGATTGGCGGCCACCAGGGGGTCGTCCAGGGGATTTAAGCAAATGGTCTTCATGGAAACCCCCAGCTGGTCAGCCAGCCGGAGGGCATCCTCGTATTCAAATTGGGGTTGGAAGGCTGTCTTGACATAATAGGGGCGCACCTGTGCCCCACACTGAACGGCGGCGTACAGCAGATAGGCGGAGTCCACCCCGCCGGAGAAGGCCAGAGCAACCCTGGGATGCTGTGAAAAAAATTCCTGTAGTTCCATGGCATTTACTCCATTCGGTATAGCCGTTTCCCATTTTCCAGGGTGACAGCCTGGATTTCCTCTTCGCTGAGGCCCCGAAGCTGGGCCAGCCTTTGGGCTACCAGATGCAGCCGGGCGGGGTCGTTCCGCCTACCCCGGAAGGGCTCCGGGGACATATAGGGGCAGTCGGTTTCCAGCACAATCCGCTCCAAGGGAATTTCGGCAGCTACCTCCACTGCCTTTCTGGCATTCTTAAAGGTCAGCACACCGCCAAAGCCGATGTACCAGCCCCGGCGAATAAGCACCTTGGCCATTTCCAGTGAGCCGGAATAGCAGTGGAATACCCCGGTGACGGTGGGGAATTCCTCTACAATTTTCATGCCGTCCTCGTGGGCTTCCCGCTCGTGGACGATTACCGGCAGCCCCAGCTCCCGGGCCAGGGCCATCTGGGCCCGAAAGGCCCGCTGCTGGATTTCCCTTGGGATATCCTCATAGTGATAGTCCAGGCCGATTTCGCCAATGGCCCGCACCTTGGGATTCTCCTGCGCCATCTGGCGGTATTGGGCCAGGACGGCATCCTCCACCTCGTCCGCCGCATCCGGGTGGGAGCCAACGGCGGCGTAAATCCAATCCTGCTCCCGGGTCAAAGCGATGGCGTTCCGGGAGCTTTCTAGACTGCACCCCGGATTCAGCACCAGGGCGATTCCCTCTTGGGGCAGACGGGTCAGCAGCTCTGCCCGGTCGGCGTCAAAGGCGTGGTCGTCCAGGTGGGCGTGGGTATCAAAAATCATGCAATATCATTCCTTCCTGTCCCTCCTCCTGCCCCACCACGGCCACCAGGCACCCCTGCCAAGGGAAGACCCGGGGATCGTCTGGGGAGAAGTCCGTGCTGTTGGGGAAACCGGTAAGCCCGGCCCCGGTGCATTTGGCAGTGGCTTCCTTCAGCACCCACAGGGTGAGGAAGGCCCGCTGCTTGTCGTCTGCTTCTTGGAATCGCACCAGCTCCGGCGGGGAGAGAATTCGGCTGACAAGGGAAAGCCGCACCGCCCGGTCCAGCTCCTCGGAATCGATGCCCACCGGGCGGCGGGACAGTGCACAGAAAGCGTGGCGGGAGGTGTGGCTGATGGAAAAGTAGTAGGGAGAATTTTCAAAATAAGGCTTCCCCCGGACGGTTACCAGAATGTCCGGCAGGGGCTGCCCGGTTTCCTCCCGGTAGAGCAGCGAAAGAAGTGCTCTGCCTGCCTCATGGCCGGAGCGCCCGGCCAGCGCACAGCTGCCCAGTCTCATCGGGCATCAATGATTTCGCCGTTGCCGCCGGTGCAGCCGGAGTCACCCCGGAGCAAATCCAGCACCATGCCGATGCCCAGCACCAGCACCACAATGCCGCAGATAACCACCACCAGCCGGGGCACCACCAGGGGCATAAGCACTAGCACAGCACCGGCAATGCACATCAGGGTGGAGGTCACCTGCTCGTGGGCGGCCATGGGGTCCAGATACCCCCGGACAGCCTGGAGAATCAGCAGGATACCGGCAATGCGGGACAGCTGCTTTTCCAGAGACACCGGGTTCTTTAGAATAGAAAGCCCCAGCACCAGCAGGATAATGGCCCCTGCCAGATTCCAGAAATCCTTCTGCACCTTGGCACCGCTGAAAAAGCGCACCATCTTTCCGGCCCCCACCAGAGCAATCACCAGGCCCACAATCCAGGCCAGCGTGGTGGTAAGGGAGCCGGGGCGGAAGATCAGCACAAAGCCTGTCAGAATGGTCAGTGCGGGCTTGACCCAGGGACGGAAATCAAAAGAACGCTTCATGGTGAAAACCTCCAAAAAATAACGAGCACCGGCCCGAAAATCAATCTGTTTTGTATCCTGCCAACCATTTTACTTTGTTTTGTGTCCTGTGTCAATGGAGAATATTCAAAGACCCGGCGGCATAGATTTTTCCAGTTACTTGCACAAGGAGGCGTCGCAATGGCACAGGAACAGCTGCCCCATCGCCTGACTCTACTGGAGCGGAAGAAGCTCACGGTGACCGGGGTGACGGAGGTAATCAGCTTTGAAGACCATGCGGTGGTGATGCAAACCGGCCTGGGGGTACTGGAGGTTCAGGGAAGTGAATTGCAGCTAAAGACATTGTCGCTGGAGGGCGGCCAGGTAGAGGTGGAGGGCAATATCTCTGCGCTTTGCTATGAGCAGCCCCGGCAGGGCGGCTGGCTCAGCCGGCTCTTTGGATGACGCCCCCGGCAATTTCCCTGGAGCGGTTCGCCTGGGCCTGCCTGCTGGGGGCCGGGCTTGGGGGGCTGTATGGCTTCCTGCGGCCTCTGCGCCGGCGGCATCCCTGGCTTAGTGATGGGCTGCTCTTGCTGGGGGTAGGCTGGGTTTGGCTGTATTTGGCCCTGGCAGTGTGCAGGGGAGACCTGCGCCTGGGCTATTCGGCGGGGCTGCTGGTGGGGGCATTGGCCTGGGAGATGACCGTCGGGCGCCTGTTACAGGGGATTTTTCGACTGTTTTGGCAGACCGTGGCCCGGATTTTGGGCTTTGCAGGGTGGCCTGTAAAAAAATTATTAAAATTTTTGAAAATTTTATTTGCATCCTGGGAAAAATGGGTTACAATATGGTGGAATGGCTGCCGAATGCGTCGGCGGCCTCACGGAGGTGTAATTCATGGCAGAGTACAAGATAAAAGTCGGGAAGGTTCAGGTCGTCCTCTTCCAGGGCAACCGGCGGGTACAAATCGCACTGGGCACAGTTTTGGTGCTCACCGCCGCCGCTCTGGGAATGCTGGGCTCCGTCCAAAAGCAGATGCTGGGCAAGACTGAGGATTTGCGTAGCCGGGCCGCCCAGATTGCATATGAGAACCAGGTGCTCTCCAACAGCATTGACGAGCTGGGAACCACCAAGGGAATTGAGCGTGTCGCCCAGGAAGAGCTGGGTATGGCCTATAAAGACACCATCCGCATCGAAGCGCAAGTTAAATAATTGGAGGAAACAAAGCAAACTATGGAGTTAACCGTCGGAGCCGTATTAGAGGGGAAAGTCAAATCAATCACCAACTTTGGCGCATTCGTTGCCCTGCCGGAGAATAAGACCGGCATGGTACATATTTCGGAGGTTGCCAATGCCTATGTCAGTGACATCCGCCAGCACCTGACCGAGGGCCAGGACGTGAAGGTTATGGTCATTGGCAACGAGAATGGGAAAATCAATCTGTCCATCAAGCGCCTGGAGCCCAAGCCCCAGCGGGAGAACCGGCCGGATTTTCGCCCCGGTGGCAACCGCAGCAATCCGGGCCCCCGCACCAGCCAGAATCAGAGCCGCCAAAGCGCCCGGCCTGCACCGGTTCCCAATGCCGCACCCAAGACGGCGGATCAGCTGTTCGAGGAAAAGCTGAAGGCATTCATGTCGGAATCCGACAGTAAGATTTCCTCCATCAAGCAGTATTCGGAGCACCGCACCAAGAGCAGAAGAAGATGATTTTTCCAGCGGACTGCTTTGCGGCAGTCCGTTTTCCCTGCGCCCCTGGGGGCGGAAAGGAGAATGCACAATGACCGTGGTAATTACCGGCGGCTCCCGGGGTATCGGGGCGGCGACGGTGGCGCTGTTTGCCGCCAGGGGAGACCGGGTGTTCTTCCTGTATGAGAAAGAGCATACGAAGGCCCGGCAGGTTGCCCAGAGTACCGGGGCGACGGCGATATGCTGCGATGTGGCGGACGAGCAGGCGGTAAAGGATGCCTTTTCCCAAATCGGAGGGGTGGATGTCCTTGTAAACAATGCCGGAATCTGCTATTATGGTCTGATGAGCCAGATGACGGATGCCCAGTGGGATCGGATTTTTGATGTAAATGTCAAGGGAATTTTCCACTGCGTCCGGGCGGCCATGCCGGGATTCCTAAAGCAGCAAAGGGGCTGCATCGTCAACGTGTCCAGCATGTGGGGCCGGGTAGGTGCTTCCTGCGAGGCGGCCTATTCCGCCACCAAGGGCGCCGTCATTGCCCTGACCAAGGCGTTGGCCAAGGAGCTGGGCCCCAGCGGCATCCGGGTGAACGCTGTAGCCCCCGGAGTGATTCTTACGGATATGTGCGCCTCGGTGGATCCGGAGATTCTGGCCTCTCTGGCAGAGGAGACCCCGGTGGAGCACAACGGTACCCCCATGGATGTGGCAAGGGCCATAGAATACCTTGTGAATGCAGATTTTGTCACCGGCCATGTGCTGAACGTGGACGGCGGCTATGTTATGTAAATGCAAAGGAGAAATACTTATGAAAATTGCGGTTGGCTGTGACCATGGTGCATTGGAGCTGAAAAACAAGGTGGTTGCCCATTTGCAGCAGCGGGGCTTCCAGGTGGAGGACGTGGGCACCCATACCCTGGACAGCTGCGACTACCCCGACTATGCCGCCAAGGCAGCACGTCTGGTGGCCTCCGGGGCATGTGACCGGGGCATTGTGCTGTGCACCACCGGCATTGGTGTGTCCATTGCCGCCAACAAGGTGAAGGGTATCCGCTGCGCCCTGCTGGGGGATTTGATGTCCGCCCGGCTGACCCGTCTGCACAACGATACCAATATGATGGCCATTGGTGCCGCTGTCACCGGCGAAGGACTGGCCCTGGAAATTGTAGATACCTGGCTGGATACCGAATTTTCCCACGCAGAGCGGCACCAGCGGCGCATCGACAAGGTTATGGCGCTGGAGATTCTGTGATACTTGAAAAAGGAATCCCAGAATTTTGCCTCAAAAGTGACTTAGTAAAAAACCAAGGAGAATGGAATGCTAGACAAACTGGAAGCTGTTGCCAGCCGATACGAGGAGCTGTGCGCCAAATCGGAGCAGCCGGATTTTTATGCCGACCCCAAGCGGGCGGCGGCGCTGCTGCGGGAGAAAAATGATTTGGAGCCCATTGTGCAGGCGTTCCAGGAATACCGCCAGGCAGAGCGGGACATGGAGGAAGCCCAGGAGCTGATGGCTGACCCGGATATGAAGGAGCTGTGCCAGGAGACTTACACCGCCGCCAAGAAAAGCAAAGAGGAGCTGTACGAGAAATTGCAGATTCTCCTGCTGCCCAAGGACCCCAACGATGAGAAAAGCGTCATTGTGGAAATCCGGGGGGGCGTAGGCGGCGAGGAAAGCGCTCTGTTTGCCCACAGCCTGTTCCGGATGTACTCCATGTATGCTGCGGCCAAGGGGTGGAGCATTGAGCTGATGAACTACTCGGATACCGAGCTGGGCGGGGTGAAGGAGGCGGACTTCGTCATCAACGGACGGGGGGCCTATTCCCGGATGAAGTATGAGTCCGGTGTCCACCGGGTGCAGCGGGTGCCGGAAACCGAGTCCGGCGGCCGGGTGCACACCTCCACCGCCACGGTGGCGGTTCTGCCGGAGATGGAAGAGGTGGACGTACAGATTAACCCGGGGGATATTGAAATGCAGGTCTACCGAGCCTCCGGCGCCGGCGGCCAGCACGTCAACAAAACCAGCTCCGCCGTCCGGCTGATTCACAAGCCCCCCGGCATTGTGGTGGCCTGCCAGGAGGAGCGCAGCCAGCTGCAAAACCGGGAAAAATGTATGCGGATGCTGGCCTCCAAGCTCTACGAGCAGGAGCAGGAGCGGCTGGACAGCGCCATTACCGGCCTGCGCCGCAGCCAGGTGGGTACCGGTATGCGTAACGAGCGGATTCGCACCTACAATTTCCCCCAGGGCAGAGTGACGGATCACCGCATCGGCCTGACCCTGTATAAAATCGATGCCGTGATGGACGGCGACCTGGACGAGCTTATCAATGCACTGGCTGCCGCCGACCAGGCGGAAAAGCTGAAGCAGTCGAAATAAGGATGAACATATGCACTATATTACCCATTCCCCCGAGGAAACAGAAAAATTGGGCGCTGCTCTGGCCCAGCGATTGCAGCCTGGCTCCGTCATTGCCTACACCGGCGATTTGGGGGCGGGGAAAACCGCCTTTACCCGTGGGCTTGCCAAGGGATTGGGCTACACCCATCCGGTGACCAGCCCCACCTATACCATTGTGAATGAATATCTGGGGGGAAGGCTCCCCCTGTTCCACTTCGATATGTACCGGCTTGCCTCCTCCGATGACCTATGGGATATCGGCTGGGAGGATTATTTGGAGCGGGGTGGCGTGTGTGCCGTGGAGTGGAGCGAAAACGTAAGCGATGCCATGGAGGGGGCAATCCTGGTTGCCATTTCCAAGGTGGATGACGATACCAGGGATATTTCCATTGAAGGAGGGGACGCTTTTGAAGATCTTAGCCTTTGAGACCTCTGCCAAGGCGGCCTCCGTGGCTTTGACCCAGGAGGGTAAGCTCCTGGGCGAGTGCTACCAGAACACCGGCCTGACCCATAGCCAGACTCTGATGGTCATGGCCCAGGATTTGCTGCAGCAGTGCGGTGTAGCGATTTCCCAGCTGGATGCCGTGGCGGTGGCCAAGGGCCCCGGCTCCTTTACCGGCGTGCGCATCGGCGTGGCGGCGGCCAAGGGCCTGGCCTGGGGAGCGGAGCTGCCCTGTATCGGTGTCAGCACCCTGTCTGCCATGGCAGTGGGGCTGGGGGCATGGCAGGGCTATGTGTGCCCGGTGATGGATGCCAGAAGGAGCCAGGTGTATAACGCCCTGTTCCATGTGGATTGTGGAAAGTATACAAGAATCCGGGAGGATCGGGCCATCTCTCTTCAAGAATTGGGGGAAGATGTAAAAAATCTCTCCCAGCCCATTTTTTTGGTTGGAGACGGCAGCGTTTTATGCTATAATACTTTGTTGAAAGCTGTTCCCGCCCTGGTGCTGCCTCCGGAGCATCGGATGCACCAGCGGGCTGTGGGCGTGGCGCTGGAGGCACAGCGGATGATGCAGGAGGGGGCAATTCCCCCGGCAGCAGAGCTGGTGCCCAATTACCTGCGCCTGAGCCAGGCCGAGCGGGAACGCAATGAAAGAATGCAGAATCGATAAAAGGAGATTAAGAAAGATGGCACAAGTACACGTATTGGATCACCCCCTGATTCAGCACAAGCTGGCAATTCTCCGCAGCAAGGACACCAGCGTCAAGGAATTCCGGGAGCTGGTGGGCGAAATCGCCGGGCTGATGTGCTATGAGGCAACCCGCAACCTTCCTGTGAAGGAGGTGCAGGTGGAGACCCCCATCACCACTGCTACCTGCAAGATGCTGGCCGGTAAGAAGCTGGCAATCGTTCCTGTTCTCCGGGCAGGCCTGGGCATGGTGGACAATATGGTCGCCCTGATTCCCTCTGCCAAGATTGGCCATATCGGCCTGTACCGGGACCCCGAAAGCCACAAGCCTGTGGAGTACTACTGCAAGCTGCCTGAGGATGTGGAATCCCGTCAGGTTTATGTGGTTGACCCCATGCTGGCCACTGGCGGCAGTGCGGTTGCTGCCATCAATTTCCTGAAGCAGCACGGCTGCAAGAATATTATCATGATGAATATCATCGGCGCTCCCGAGGGCGTGGCTGCTGTCCAGGCTGCCCATCCCGATGTGGAAATCTACCTGGCCGCACTGGATGAGAAGCTGAACGAGAACGCCTACATTGTCCCCGGCCTGGGCGACGCTGGCGACCGCATCTTCGGCACCAAGTAAAAATGCCAAGAAAATCCCCATGCAAGGTCCATTTTGCACCCTGCATGGGGATTTTTATGCCAAATTGTCAAATTGTAAGTGTTCGAACAACCACCCGAAATGTTATGGTTTCGGGGCCAGTACGTTGCATGGTAAAATATAAAAAATCCTGAGTCCCGTAGGGGCGATGAAAATCGCCCGCAATCTTGCGGTTTATGAGCGGCACAATGAATGGTGCAGCCCCTGTCTCTTATACACATCTGACGCTGCCGACGAA
>UROL01000059.1 GCA_900549495.1 uncultured Eubacteriales bacterium
TATAAGAGAGAGTTTTTCAGCAGCGCTTCAAATTCGGGGATGGGGAGAGGGCGGGAGAAGTAATAGCCCTGGGCGTAGTCGCAGCCTACGTCCTGTAGCCGCTCCACCTGGGCCTTGGTTTCTGCACCCTCGGCCACGGTGCTCAGGTTCAGCCACTTGGCCAGATTCACCACAAAGCGCATAATGCTCATCTCGCCGGGCTTGGCGGTCTCGGTTTGGATGAACTTCATGTCCAGCTTCAGAATGTCGAAATGTACCTGGCTCAGCATGTTCAGAGAGGAATAGCCGCTTCCAAAATCGTCCATTTCGATTACAAAGCCCCGGCGGCGGAGCTCATCCACCATAGTGATAATCTGGTTGGGATTTTCGGTATAGGCACTTTCCGTCAGCTCCAGGTGAAACTGCTGGGGCTCAATGCCATATCGCTCCACCAGATTTGTCAGGGTTTCCGGCAAGTCCTCCTGGTATACATCCGCCCGGGATACGTTTACGGATACGGGAATGGCGGGATAGCCCTCCTGCCGCCAACGGCGCAGCAGCATACAGGTCTGCTCCCACACAAACCGATCCAGCCGGGTGATGAAGCCGTTCTTTTCAAACAGAGGTATGAACTCTGCCGGGGACAGGAAGCCCAGCTCCGGATGAATCCACCGGGCCAGGGCCTCGGCCCCGGACAGGGTGTAGCCCTTCAGCCAGTATTTGGGCTGGAGATATACGGCAAACTGCCCCTCTGCCAGGGCGGTCTCCATGGACTCGGTGATGGCCTGCTCCCGCAGCAGCTTGTCCCGGAGTACATCGTCATACACGGCCACCGTCTGGTTGTAGCGGCCCTTGATGCTGTCGGCCACCAGGAAGGCACGGTCGCACATTTTTTCCACCGGTACAGAGGGAGCGGTGATTTTGTATACGCCCCATTTCAGGCTGATGTCCTTCACATTCACCAGCTTATTGAGGAAGCTGTCCTGCCGGAGATAGCCGCTCAGGGCCTCCTGCTTTTGCAGGTACAGGAATCGGTCTGCCCCATAGCGGGCGCAGAGCCCATCCTCTCCGGTGAGGGCACGACCGGCTTCGGCAATGTTTTTCAGCACCCGGTCTCCTGCCTTGGTGCCGAAAATGTCATTGTACACCTTGAAGTTTTCAATGTTGGAGCAGACGATGGCATATGGGGTGTCGGGATCCTCAGCCAGCCGCTCGGCTACCTTTTGATAGAAATATTCTCTGCTATATAGTCCGGTGAGCCGGTCATACTTAAACTGGTTCACCATGGCGGCGTTCTCCTGCAACTCAATCAGGTTGGCGGCCCGGTGCAGGATGATTTTTGGCCGGTAGGGCTTGGGAACAAAGTCCGTTGCACCGTGGGACAGGGCGTTGAGCTCATCCTCTTCGCTGTTGCCCTGGGTGGTGATGATTACGGGAATGAAAGAAAGGCTGCTGTCGGAGCGCAGATGTGCCAAAAAGGTATAGCCGTCCATCACCGGCATTACCACATCCAAAAAGATTAACGAGATATCCCCGGGATGTGCCCTTAAAATCTCCAGGGCCTGGGCTCCGTTCTCTGCCTCCAGCACCTGGTATTTCTGCGACAGAATATGGCAAAGCAGCTCCCGGTTCAGGGCATTGTCCTCTACCACCAGCACACGCTTGTTCTGCATCTTCCTCAACTTCTCTCTTCTCAGCATCCCCGTAAAGCCGCGGAGATATCCTTTATTCGCTCCGCTCTGCCTGAAAGGCCCGGAGGGCATCTGTAGTCATTTGGTAATCCTGGCGCACCTGGTTCATCCGCTCTGCCGCATCGAGGGGAATTTCTCCGGTGACGCCCCGCAGCAGCTCGGTGAGCTGACTGGCAGAGGCACACAACTGTGTAAAACCCAGGTTGGCGCTTACGCCCTTTAGGGTGTGGGCGGCCCGAAAGGCAGCCTCGCAGTTCCCCTGGGCCATGGCCTGGGCCAGGCTGGGATAGCTGTCATCCTCCAAAAATTTTACGGAAAAGCGCTCTACAAGTGCGTCGCTGGGCAGTCGCCGGAGTACGTCGGCATAATCGCCGCACAGCTGCTGATAGCACTGCTGGATTGTCACGAATCATCATCCTTCCTTTCTGCTGTTGGCAGCTGCTATCCCCTAAATCCAGGCCAGCACCGCCATTTGGGAAAGAATGCTATTTGTTTTCAATATAAATTATATCACATCCCATTCCCGATAGCAAGCAAGATTTCTTTTATTATCATGCGGCGTTTGTAGCCGATATCGGCTATGACGGCCTGGTTGGAGGTGCTTCTGGGGTGTGGATGACAAATCCATTGGGAGCCAAAAATGTCCCCGGAGGGGAATCCTCCGGGGACAAAAGGCTACATATTATTCCTCAGCGGCCTTGGCATCGGCAATAATCTTTGCCTGGTTGGCCTTGGGCACTTCTTCGTAGCGGTCGAAGGTCAGTTCGAAGGAGCCACGGGCCTGGGTCATGGCCCGCAGGTCGATGGCGTAGCTGCTCATCTCGGCCATGGGAACCTCGGCCTCCACCACGGTGTTGCCGTCGCTGGTGGGGTTCATGCCCATGACACGGCCCCGGCGCTTGTTCAGGTCGCCGATGACGTCGCCCATGTAGCTGTCGGGAATGGTGACCTTCAGGGAGCCGATGGGCTCCAGCAGAGTGGGCATGGCATTGGGCATAGCCTCCTTGAAGGCCAGGATGGCGGCCATCTTAAATGCCATTTCGTTGGAGTCTACAGGGTGGTAGGAGCCGTCATACAGCACAGCCTTCAAGCCCACCATGGGGTAACCGGCCAGGGGGCCCTTCTGAACGGCTTCCTGGATGCCCTTCTCAACGGCGGGATAGAAGTTGCGGGGCACGGAGCCGCCGAAGACCTCTTCTGCAAAGACCATTTCATCCTGCTCGTCCTGGGGCTCGAAGCGAATCCATACATCACCGAACTGGCCGGAGCCGCCGGTCTGCTTCTTGTGGCGGCCGTGGGCCTCCACCTTCTTCTTGATGCGCTCCCGGTATGCAACCTTGGCGGGGCTGAGGACAGCGTCCACGCCAAACCGGGTCTTCAGCTTGGAAACCAGCACATCCAGCTGCTGGTCGCCGGTACCGGAGAGAATCAGCTGCTTGGTTTCGGGATTCTGATAGGTGCTGAAGGAGGGATCTTCCTCGTTCAGCCGGTTCAGGCCAGTGCCCACCTTTTCTTCCTGGCCCCGGGTCTTGGGAGCAATGGCCATGGAGTAGCAGGGAGCGGGGTAGGGGATCTGCTTCAGGCTGACCACCTTTCTGGGGTCGCACAGGGTGTCGCCGGTTTTGACCTTGTCCATCTTGCCAATGGCGCCGATGTCACCGCAGGAGAGCACCTTGACCTCGGTGTTCTTCTTGCCGCACATGGTATACAGGCGGCCCAGCTTTTCGGTCTCACCGGTGCGGGAGTTGACCAGGGTGGTGTCGGAGGTGATCTCACCGGACAGAACCTTGACAAAGGAGTACTTGCCGAACTGGTCGGACACGGTCTTCCACACAAAGGCAGCGGGCACGCCGCCGGGGGAGACTACGAATTCCTCTACCTTGCCGTCGGCGGTGGTAGCCTTGTGATAGTTGCCCTCTACAGGGTTGGGCAGCAGCTCGATAATGTGATCCATCAGCATCAGGGAGCCCAGGCAGCTGATGCTGGAGCCGCAGAGCACGGGGAACAGGCTCAGATCGGTTACGCCTTGGTGCAGGCCGGTAATCATTTCCCGGTAGGTGAAGTCGTCACCCTCGAAGAAGCGATCCATGAGAGCCTCGTCGGTCTCGGCCACGGCCTCTTTCAGGGCATCGTGGAATTCGTCTACCACGGCTTCCTTGTCCTCCGGCAGCTGGATTTCCACTCTCTTCAGCTTCTGCATCTCATAGGCACGCTTATTCAGCACGTCGATGATGCCGCTAACCTTCTTGTCCGGGCCCCAGATGGGCACGATAACAGGGGCAATCTTATTGCCGTAGCGCTCCCGCAGGGCATTGAAGGTGGCGTTGTAGTCGGAGTTCTCCTCGTCCACCTTGGAGATGTAGACGAACCGGGGCATATTCCGCTCTTCGCAGTATTTCCATGCCTTCTCGAAGCCCACGGTGATGCCGTCCTTGGCGGAGAGCACCAGAATGGCAGCGTCGGAAGCCCGCAGAGCCTCCATGACAGCACCGGCGAAGTCGAAGCCGCCCGGGGTGTCCAGCAGGTTAATCTTGGTGTTGTTGTATTCAATGGGAATAACAGAGGTGGAGATGGAAATGTGGCGGCGAATTTCTTCGGGGTCGTAATCACTAACGGTGTTGCCGTCGGCGTTCTTGCCGATCCGGTCGATGGCACCGGTCATGTAAAGTAAACTCTCTGCCAGAGCGGACTTGCCGCTTCCGCTGTGACCCAGCAGGCAGACGTTGCGAATAGCGTTGACAGTGTACATTGTTGCATAACTCCTTTCGGGACGGTGTGTCTAGCAGACACCCGAATAGGGACATTATACACGAAGACGAAAAGGATTTCAATGTTTATTTCGTTCAAAATGTAAAATTGTGTATATTACCCTACGGACATTTGTTTTTCTGTGCAATTCACACAAAATCACTCTCCCTGTTTTGGTGATATCCTCCGGCTTGGCCTGGTCACCCGGAAATTGCAAATGGAATGACAACGATGTGAATCCGGGGCGAATTGCACCGCAGAAGATTCCACTCCAATCTTAAAAAGGGAAAGAAGTCCGGAACGAGAGCAACAAATGCAAAACTTACAAGAACCATTACAAAGGAAAGACTCGCAGCAGCCGGATGTTTGCAATCCGAAACTACTGCGAGTCTCTGCACTTATGGGATGAAGCCTGCCTTGAAATTGCGCCCTGGCTGATTTATACAGCCTTGTCCATTTCTGCCAGATACTTTTTGACACTTACCAGCTTCACGACACAGGTGAACACCTTCATGGCCAGCTTCAGGTCGTCTTCGGCGGGGAAGGAGGGGGCGATGCGGATATTGCTGTCGTGGGGGTCCTTGCCATAGGGGTAGGTGGCACCGGCCCCGGTGAGCACCAGCCCGGCCTTCTTGCACTGGGATACAATCTCCTTGGCGCAGCCTTCCATAGAATCAAAGGAGACGAAATAGCCTCCCTTGGGCGTTGTCCAGGTGCCGATGCCCAGGCCCCCAAGCTCACCTTCCAGCGTGTCCCGGACAATCTCGAACTTGGGACGCAGGATGTCCGCATGGCGGCGCATATGCTCCATCATGCCGTGGATGTCGGTAAAGAACCGCACATGCCGCAGCTGATTCACCTTGTCGTGGCCAATGGTCTGCACCTTCATCTGGGCCCGAATGTCCACCAGATTGTTCTGAGAGGCGGCCAGCGCCGAAATGCCGGAGCCGGGGAAGCTGATTTTGGAGGTGGAGGCGAACTTATAGGCCAAATCGGGATTTCCTGCCCGCTTGCACTCGGCCAGAATCTCAATCAAATGGTCTTGGTCGTGGTCGTACAGGTGGTGGATGGTGTAGGCATTGTCCCAGTAAATCCGGAAGTCCACGGCGGCGGGCTTCAGGCGGGCAAAGCGGCGTACCGTCTCATCCGAATAGGAAATACCCTGGGGGTTGGAGTATTTAGGCACACACCAGATGCCCTTGATAGCCGGGTCAGAGGAGACCAGCTCCTCTACCATATCCATGTCCGGCCCGGTGGGCAGCATGGGGATGTTGATCATCTCAATGCCGAAATACTCAGTAATGGCAAAATGCCGGTCATACCCGGGGACAGGACACAAAAACTTCACCTTGTCCAGCTGGCACCAGGGGGTGCTGCCCATTACGCCCCGCACCATGGAGCGGGCTACCGTGTCGTACATCACATTCAAACTGGAGTTGCCGTAGATAATCACCTGGTCGGGGCGAACCTCCATCATATCGGCCATCAGCTCTTTGCATTCCTCAATGCCGTCCAGCACGCCGTAGTTCCGGCAGTCGGTACCGTCCTCGCAGGTCAGGTCACTGTCGCTGTTCAGCACGTCCATCATCCCCATGGACAGGTTCAGCTGCGCCTGAGAGGGCTTGCCCCGGGCCATATTCAGCGAGAGCTTACGCTCCTGGTATCCGGCATATTCCGCCTTTAGGGAAGCCTTCAGCGCCAGCAGTTCTTCACGGGTCAGTTCGGAATAAGGTTTCATAAATACCTCCAGTTGATGGAATTTGCAAGTTCTGATATTGCGTCCTGCATAATGCGTATATCATACTACGATAGGCTCCAAATTTCAATGGGCAGTATCTACAGAATCCGAATAAAAACTGGTTTTTATATGCATACCCTGCACATGTCTTTCCTTGCAAGGGAAATGCCGCCCATGGGCGGCACGCTCTATCCTATCCTCTTATGCCGGCGATGTCCTTAATCACCTCACCGGCAAGGATTAGCCCTGCTACCGAGGGAACAAAGGCAGTGGAGCCGGGAATATCCTTCCGGCCAGCGCCTGGGGGGCAGAGGGGAGCCTGGGCTTCTGTCAGGGGTCGACGGGCCTCCTCCTGGGAATACACAACCTTGAGATGGGCAATCCCACGCTTCCGGCATTCCTTGCGAATCACCCGGGCCAGGGCATCTGCGGAGGTCTCGTAGATATCCGCCACCCGGAAGGCGGTGGGGTCCAGCTTGTTGCCTGCCCCCATGGAGCAGATAATGGGGGTTCCGGCCTTTTGGGCGTTGACAATCAATGCCAGCTTGCCGGATACGGTATCAATGGCATCTATAATATAGTCGTAGCGGGTGAAATCAAATTGTGCCTCTGTCTCCGGGAGATAGAAAACCTGGTGGGTGGTGACGGTACAGGCGGGGTTGATGGAGAGGATTCTCTGCCTGGCCACCTCCACCTTGCTTTTTCCTATGCTGTCGTGGGTAGCAAGGAGCTGCCGGTTGATATTGGTCAGGGAGATTGTGTCGCTGTCAATCAAATCCAGAGCGCCCACACCGGAGCGGGCCAGGGCCTCCACTGCATATCCGCCCACGCCCCCCACACCAAACACCGCCACCCGGGCGGCGGCCAGCTTCTGCATAGCCTCCTGGCCGAAAAGAAGCTCTGTTCTGGAAAATTGATTAGGCATAGGGCCTCACCTCATAAACATACTGATTTGGTTGGTTAATCATAACACAATTTCCGTAGCTCTGTCAAGGCGGACAAAATCAGACATTCCCCAATTCCAGCCGCATCAGCACCAGCTCCTGCCATCGGCCATCCCCGCAGCGGAAGCCCAGGGGATTTCTGCCGTACACAATAAAACCGTGCCGCTGGTATAGCTGCAATGCCTTTTCATTTTCCGCTACAACCTCCAGCTCCAGCTGCACAAAGCCTGCTTGCTTTGCACAGAGGATGCATTGCTCGGTCAGGGCGTCTCCAATGCCCAGCCCCTGGTAAGCTGCCAGAACGCCAATGCCAAACCCGGCCCGGTGCAGCATCTTTCGCCGGTTTCGCAGGAGATTCACACTGGCGGAGCCCACCAGTTCACCGTCTACAAAGGTGCAAAGTGTCACATCGGTTTGGCTGCTTTTTGCCGCTTCCAGCCGCAGCGCCACCTTTTGCGGGTCATGCTCTGCTTCCTCCGGCCCGGCGCACAGATAGTCGGTTTCCCTATGCAGCTGTAGGAAGTAATGCACAAAGGCCTCTGCATCCTGAGGCTCAGCGCTGCACACAGTGCAGCTTTTTCCATTTTTCAGCGGTATTGTTGTGCGGAAAATCAAGATACATCCCCCCGGTGCTCCATATTATATATAACGGAACAAGTATAGCATAAAGAAGGCAGGAATCAATAGGAAACCGCAATTTGATACTACCCCTGCAATCCTGCTTTTTTATTGACAATTCGCATATTTTTATAATTGATTATTGACAAAGTATTGTGTAGGATATATAATTCCATTGTAAAATTTCACCAATGGAGGGAAATAATATGAAAAAATTATTGGCAATAGCGCTGTCCCTAGTCATGGTTTTCGGACTGTTCGCCGTCCGTGGCGTTCAGGCTGAGGGCATGGACGATCTCGTCGCCGCTGCAAAGGCAGAGGGTGAGCTGATTGTCTACGGCTCCTGCGAAGAGGAATACCTGGCAGCTGCCTGCGAGCACTTCGAAGAGCTCTATGGCATCAAGGTAAAGTATCAGCGCCTGTCCACCGGCGAAGTGCAGAGCAAGATTGAAGAAGAAAACGGCACTCCCTCTGCTGACGTCTGGTTCGGCGGCACCACCGACCCCTACAATGTCTGCGCTGCCGAAGGCCTGCTGGAGCCCTACGAGGCCATCAATGCTTCCCACCTGCTGGGCGATGCCTACAAGGATGCCGACGGCCAGTGGTACGGCATTTACAAGGGCATTCTGGGCTTCATCGTCAACATCGACGAGCTGAACCGCATGGGCCTGGAAGTTCCTCAGGACTGGGCTGACCTGCTGAAGCCCGAGTACAAGGACCTGATTTGGCTGTCCAACTACAACACCGCCGGCACCGCCAAGCTGGTCATCAATACCATGATTCAGAAGTACGGCCACGACGAGGGCATCCAGTACCTGGTGGACCTGGATAAGAACATCCACGTTTACACCAAGTCCGGCTCCGGCCCCTCCAAGAACGTGGGCACCGGCGAGTGCGTCATCGGCATCGGCTTCCTGCATGACGGCATCACCCAGATTGTGGATAACGGCTATGGCAATATCCAGCTGGTGATTCCTTCCTCCGGCACCTCCTTCGAGATCGGCGCTACCGCCATCTTCAAGGGCGCTGCCCATCCCAACGCTGCCAAGCTGTGGATTGAGTACGCTCTGAGCCCCGAGTGCGTGGAGCTGGCCCAGGACAACGGCTCTTACCAGTTCCTGGTCATCGACAATGCCAAGCAGCCCGAAGTGGCTGAGGAGTTCGGCCTGGATCCCGAGAACGTCATGGACTATGACTTCGAGGATGCCAAGAACAATATCAAGACCTACATCGAAGAGGTTATGAACGCCCTGGGCGGCGGCGACGACCGCTTCAAGACCGAGTAATCCTCTGAATTACCGGCGCAACAAAATAACCTTCGGGGGATGGAGTCAATCTCCATCCCCCTGCTTTTCAGTGGGAGGCTCTGAATAGACCATTGTGCAAGAGTGGTTTGTTCAGAGTTTCCCAGGATATATTTTTCGAAGGGAGGAATCCGCCTATGGCCAGCCGTCAGGGTGCAGCACTGGAACGAAAGAAGCTGCTGGGCGATCCGATTCTGGTAACTACCATTGTGGTTTTGATTGCCTTTTTGACGTTGTTTATTCTCTACCCCCTTGCAATCCTGCTGGTGGACAGCGTCTACGGTGCCGAAACCGGTCTGACATTGTCCGTGTTCAAGCGAATTTTCAAAATGCCCAATTTCCGCCGGGCAATTTCCAATACCCTTAAGGTGGGCCTGACGGTGGGTGTTCTCTCCACGGTGGTGGGCCTGCTGTTTGCCTATGTGGAGGAGTACGTCAAGGTCCGCACCAAATTTATGGGCGGCCTGTTCAAGGTGGTTTCCATGCTGCCGGTGGTTTCGCCCCCCTTTGTCCTGTCGCTGAGTATGATTATGCTCTTTGGCAAGGCGGGCATCATTACCCGGTATCTGCTGCATATCTATGACAACAGTGTGTATGGCTTCGGCGGCATCACTGTGGTGCAGACGCTGACCTTCTTCCCGGTGTGCTATATGATGCTCAAGGGTCTGCTGAAAAACATCGACCCCAGTTTGGAGGAGGCCGCCCGGGATATGGGCGCTTCCCGGTTCCGGGTGTTTACCAGCGTCACCCTGCCCCTGATTCTGCCGGGTCTTGGCAATGCCTTCCTGGTGACCTTTATCGAGTCCATTGCGGACTTTGCCAACCCTATGATCATCGGCGGCTCCTATGATACCCTGGCAACCACCATTTATTTGCAGATTACCGGTGCCTACGATAAGCAGGGTGCCGCCGCCATGGCCGTGGTGCTGCTGAGCATTACCCTGGTGATGTATCTGGTGCAGAAATATGTGCTGGAAAAGAAGACTGCTGCTACCCTCACCGGCAAAGCATCCCGGGGCAGAATGCTGATAGAAGACCGCTCCGTCACCATTCCCCTTACCGTGATGTGCTCTCTGATTGCGATTTTCGTCATTATGATGTACATCTGCGTTCCCTTCGGTGCCCTGTTTAAGACCTGGGGCTATGATTTCCACCTGACCACCAAGTGGTTTGTCCGGGTGTTCCAGAAGTACAAGGGCCTGAAGGCCTTCCGGGATTCCTTCGTCCTTTCCCTGATTGCCGCCCCCATCACGGCGCTGCTGAGTATGATTATCTCCTACCTGGTGGTGAAGCGGAAATTCAAGTCCAAGGGCTTTATCGAGTTCGTGTCCATGCTGGCCATGGCCGTTCCCGGCACGGTGCTGGGCATCGGCTATATCCGGGGCTTCGTCAAGGGCGTGTTTGGCACAGGCTTCCTGGCGGGGCTGTATGGCAGCGCTGCCATCCTGATTATCGTGTTTGTCATCCGCAGTCTGCCCACCGGCACCCGCAGCGGCATCTCCGCCCTGCGCCAGATTGATAAGAGCATTGAAGAATCCGCCTACGATATGGGCGCCAACAGCTTCAAGGTGTTTATGACCGTGACGCTGCCCCTGATTAAGGATTCCTTCCTCAGCGGCCTGGTGACAGCCTTTGTGCGCTCCATCACTGCCATTTCTGCCATTATCCTGCTGGTGACTCCGGAGTTCCTGCTGATTACCGTGCAGATCAATGAGTTTGCCGAGAAGGGCTCCTATGGCGTGGCCTGCGCCTTTGCCACCATTTTGATTGCAATTACTTACGGAAGCGTCCTGCTGATGAACCTGGTCATCAAGTTCTTCGGCACCAGCCGCAAAATAAAGGAGGACAACTGATATGGCGAAAACAAAGAAAGGCGTTCGCCTGGAGCATATTTCCAAAATCTATAAGGATCCCAAAACCGGCAAGGATTTCTATGCCGTGAAGGATGCCAACCTGGAAATCGCCCCCGGCTCTTTCGTGACCCTGCTGGGCCCCTCCGGCTGCGGCAAGACCACAACCCTGCGGATGA
>UROL01000060.1 GCA_900549495.1 uncultured Eubacteriales bacterium
TGTGTATAAGAGCCGGCGTCGGAACAGGCTCCGCCTCCCACGGCGACATGGTGCACGCTTCTGCCTGCGGAGGCATAGCGCAGAGCTGGGGCGTGAAGAGCTTGCTTTACATGAGCCAAAAAGGAATCCAACGGCTGCTCCGGTACGGTTCCCTGGCGCAGAAGTCCCCAAACCTTTCCGCTTTCATCGGTTTCTGCGGGGTGAATGACGGAGATGTGCTCCAAGCCCAGGGAAGCGGCCAGACAGGCGCTAACCCCTTCCGGTGCTATGTCCAGGTTTGTGTGAGCGCTGAAAGCGGCAATGTCATGCCGAACCAGGGCTAGGATGGTGCGGCCAATGGCACTGTCTGATGTAACCTGGTAGGCCGGATAAAACAGCAGCGGATGGTGGGTCACAATCAGGTCGGCCCCCAGAGATACCGCCTCCTCCGCCACATCCTCAAAGGGATCCAGCGCTACTAAAATGGTGTGTACCTGCTTGTCTGGCCGCCCGCAGGAGAGCCCCACATTGTCCCAGCTTTCTTTTTTTCGCTGGGGTGCTATGGTTTCCATATAGGCAACGATATCATTTACTGTTATCACAGGCTATGCTCCTTTCCAGTTCCTTCAGGTGCCGATAGATTTCCTGGGTTTCCCGGTTGCAGATACCGGAGTGCTGGTGGCCCAGCAGAGTGTCCTCCACGCCGCCGATGACCCGGTGGAGGAAGGGGAGCAGCAGCGGGGAGTTGTCTGCCACCAGCTGGGGGGTGACGTAGTATTCCCAGGGGGCCGGGGCTTCACTGGGGCCATAGCAGACTTCCATTATGGGATAAATAAATTTTCCGTCCTTGGCCAGGGTTTCCCGGGAAATGGAGAAGCCCTTGGCGGCCAGATATCTCCGCAGCTCTGGCCGCTTGCTCTGGCATTGGAGAATCAGCCGGAATCGGCTGCTTTGCAGCCAGGGGGCGGCATCCAGAATGGAAATCATGGTGTCGGCCCCCATCCCTGCACAGACCATACAGTCAAAATCCCGGGGGAGCTGCCGCAAACCGTCGGAACGATAAAAGGAAATCCGGTCCTGCACGCCGAATTTTACGGCATTTTCTTTGGCGCTTTGCAGCGGCATTTCGTTGATATCCGCTGCAATCACGCTGGAAGCGATTCCGCTTTGCAGCAGATGAATGCCCAGATATCCGTGGTCGCAGCCGATATCCGCCACCCGGTCATTTTGCTCTACAAAGGAGCAGCAGGCCAGCAGCCGATTGGAAAGTGGGAGTTTCATTGGACACCTCCTGGTGTATACTCAAAGAAAACGGGCCGCCCGCAGGCAGCCCGGAGTTCTCTCAGCCCTTGTTTGCCTGGTCAGCTTCGTAAGCCTCCAGGAAATGATTCAGCTGTGCAAGGAAGCCGTCGCATTCGATGCCGTGAACCATGCAGGCCTCTTCCACAGTCTCGCCCCGGGAGGAGGGGCAGCCCAGGCAGTGCATGCCAATGGCAAAGAACAGGGGAGCGCTCTGGGGGGCAACGTCCAGAATATCGCCGATGATGGTATCTTTTTCAATTTTAACAGCCATGATAATGACCTCCTGTGTATCTTTGTTCCCCTATTATAACCGGGTTTCGGCAAAAAAACAAGAGGGAAAATGCGGCCAGGCAGAGAGGTTGACTTTCGGCGGAAATGCGGATATAATAATGAAAATAGAATGGATAAGTATGGCAGGTAGGTAATTATGGCAACAAAAAGGCAAGAACAGTACGGCAATACCAGCATCTCTATGCTTAAGGGCGAGGATCGGGTGCGTAAGCGTCCGGCCGTTATTTTTGGCTCCGACGATTTGGAGGGCTGCAAGCACGCAGTCTTTGAAATCCTCTCCAACGCCATCGACGAAGCAAGAGAGGGTCACGGCGATACCATCATCGTCACCAGGTACGAAGACCTGAGTGTGGAGGTGGAGGATTTTGGCCGGGGCTGCCCGGTGGACTACAACGAAAAGGAAAAGCGCTACAACTGGGAACTGGTCTTCTGCGAAATGTACGCCGGCGGCAAGTACGGCGAAAACGGCGAGAACTACGAGTATTCTCTGGGCCTTAACGGCCTGGGCTCCTGCGCTACCCAGTATGCCTCTGAATTTTTCGATGCTACCATCCGCCGGGACGGCTATCGCTATGACCTGCACTTCGAGCGGGGCAGAAACGTAGGCGGCTTGAAGAAAGAGCCTGCTGACCGAAAGAAGACCGGCTCCGTGTTTCACTGGAAGCCGGACAAGCAGGTCTTTACCGACATCAATATTCCGGTGGAATACTACCGGGACGTGCTGCGCCGTCAGGCAGTGGTCAACAAAGGCATCACCTTCCGCTTCCGCAACCAGGTGGGTGGAAAATTTGAGCAGGAGGAATTCTGCTACCAGGATGGCATCAAGCAGTATATCGAGGAACTGGTAGGGGACAATGCGTTCACCATGCCGGTCTATTGGGAGGCAGAGCGCCGGGGCCGGGATGCGGAGAACCGGCCGGAGATGAAGCTGAAAATCACGGTGTCCTTCTGCTTCTCCAAGCAGGTTTCCCACATTGAGTTCTACCACAACTCCTCCTGGCTGGAATACGGCGGCAGCCCGGACAAGGCAGTGCGCTCCGGCTTTACGGCAGCCTTTGATAAATATCTCCGGGATAACAACAAGTACACCAAAACTGAAGGAAAGATTCTCTTTCAGGACATTCAGGACAGCCTGGTGCTGGTTACCAACTGCTTCTCCACCATCGGCTGCTTTGAAAACCAGACAAAAAAATCCGTCAACTCCAAGTTTACCCAGGATGCCATGACGGCCTTCTTCAAGGAGCAGCTTCAGGTCTGGTTCATTGAGAATAAGCAGGAAGCAGACCGTGCCGCCGAGCAGATTTTGGTGAATAAGCGGGCCAGAGAATCCGCCGAGAAGACCAAAACCAGCGTCAAGAAAAAGCTCTCCGGTACCATTGACATTTCCAACCGGGTTCAGAAGTTTGTGGATTGCCGCAGCAAGGATGTAAACGTCCGGGAGCTGTATATCGTGGAGGGTGACTCCGCTCTGGGCAGCGTCAAGCTCAGCCGGGATGCGGAGTTCCAGGGCATTATGCCGGTGCGGGGAAAAATCCTAAACTGCTTAAAGGCGGATTACAATAAGATTTTTGCCTCTCCCATCATTACCGACCTTATGAAGGTGCTGGGCTGCGGCGTGGAAATCCAGGGCAAGAAGCTAAAGGAGCTGTCCTCCTTTGACCTGTCGGCACTGCGGTGGAACAAGGTGGTTATCTGTACCGATGCCGATTACGACGGCTTCCAGATTCGCACCCTGATTCTCACCATGATTTATCGCCTGTGTCCCACCTTGATTCGGGACGGCTATGTGTATATTGCAGAGTCGCCCTTGTTTGAGATTACCTGTAAGGGGCAGACCTGGTTTGCCTATAACGAGCAGGAGAAGGCAAAGATTTTGAAGGAGCTGGAGGGGAAGAAGGTCAATATCCAGCGCTCCAAGGGTCTTGGTGAAAATGACCCGGAGATGATGTGGATGACCACTATGAATCCGGAAACCCGCCGCCTGATTAAAGTTATGCCGGAGGATGCCGAGAGAACCGCCTATTATTTCAACATCCTGTTGGGAGACGGTCTAAATGAGCGGAAGAATTTTATTGCGGAAAACGGCGCAAAATATCTGGAACTTGCGGATATTTCCTGATGTGAGGGTAGGAGTATGGCGAAGAAGAAACAGGAACCTGAAAAAAAGAAAAATGTGAATACCGAAGGTGTAATGGGGCTGGTGGGGTCTACTACCGAGCAGGCAATATCCGAGACCCTAGAAATCAACTATATGCCCTATGCCATGTCCGTCATTGTTTCCCGGGCCATCCCGGAAATTGACGGCTTCAAGCCCTCTCACCGGAAGCTGCTGTATACCATGTATAAAATGGGGCTGCTCACCGGCGGACGAACCAAGTCCGCCAATATCGTGGGCCAGACCATGCGCCTGAACCCCCATGGCGACTCTGCCATTTACGAGACCATGGTTCGTCTGGCCCGGGGCAATGAGACCCTGCTGCATCCCTTTGTGGATTCCAAGGGCAACTTCGGTAAGGTCTATTCCCGTGATATGGCCTATGCCGCCTCCCGGTATACCGAGGCCAAGCTGGATGCCTTCTGTGCAGAGCTGTTCCGGGACATCGACAGCGACACGGTGGACATGGTGGATAACTACGACGCCACTATGAAGGAGCCCAGCCTGCTGCCCACCACCTTTCCCAATGTGCTGGTGTCTGCCAATCAGGGCATCGCCGTGGGCATGGCCAGCAATATTTGCTCGTTTAACCTGAAAGAAATTTGCGATACCACCATTGCCCTGATGAAGAATCCGGATCACGATATTCTGGAAACCCTGCCCGGCCCGGACTTCTCCACCGGCGCAGAACTGCTGTTTGATGAGGCGGCTACCCGGGAGGTCTATTCCACCGGCCGTGGCAGCTTCAAGCTCCGGGCAAAATGGCATTATGAAAAAGAGGGCAACCTCATTGAAATTACGGAAATCCCCTATACCACCGCCACGGAAATTATCATGGACAAGGTGGCAGAGCTGATTAAGGCTGGAAAAATTAAAGAAATCGCCGACATGCGGGACGAGACAGACCTGGGGGGCCTGAAGCTGACCATCGACCTGAAGCGTGGCGTTGACCCGGAGAAGCTGATGCAGAAGCTCTTCCGCATGACCCCTTTACAGGACAGCTTCCCCTGCAATTTTAACATTTTGATTGCGGGTATGCCCCGGGTAATGGGTGTAGGAGAGATTCTGGAGGAGTGGACAGCCTGGCGTATGGACTGCGTCAAGCGCCGCCTGTTCTTCCAGATCGGAAAGCGGGAAGAGCGGCTACACCTGCTAAAGGGCTTGGAGCGCATCCTGCTGGACATCGACAAGGCCATCCGCATTATCCGGGAAACCGAGCTAGAGGCAGAGGTTGTCCCCAATCTGATGATTGGCTTTGGCATCGATGAAATTCAAGCAAACTATGTGGCTGAGATTAAGCTGCGCAACATCAATAAGGAGTACATCCTCAAGCAGACAAGGGCAATCAGCCAGCTGGAGCAGGAGATTGCCGATATGCGGGATACCCTGAACAGCGCTAAAAAGCTGAAAAATGTGATTATTCAGGAGCTGCAGGAGGTTTCTAAAAAATACGGCCAGCCCAGAAAGACGGAGATTCTCTATCAGGCCATAGAGGCGGAACCGGAAGAGGAGGAAGAGGATGTGCCGGATTACCCGGTGACGGTTTTCCTCTCCAAAGAGGGCTACCTGAAAAAGATTACTGCCCAATCTCTGCGTATGAGCGGTGAGCAGAAATTTAAGGAAGGGGACAGTCTGCTCTTCTCCCAGGAGGCAACCAACCGGACGGAGATATTGGTATTCTCCGACCAGTTCCAGTGCTATAAGTCCCGCCTTAGTGAGTTCGAGGATGGCAAGGCATCCCTCCTGGGCGACTATCTCCCCCAGAAGCTGAGAATGGAGCAGGGGGAGACGGTGCGCAGTGTGGTGCTCACCGGGGATTACAGCGGCTTTGTGCTGTTCTTCTTTGAGAACGGAAAGGTTGCCAAGGTGCCTCTGAGCGCCTACGAGACGAAAACCAACCGCAAAAAGCTCACCGGTGCCTATTGCGATAAGAGCCCCCTGGTGGCAGTGTACGCCATGCAGGAGGATGCGCAGATGGCCCTGTATTCCAGTGACGGCAGAACCTTGATTTTCTCCACTGCCCAGCTTCTGCCCAAAACCACCCGCAATACCCAGGGCGTGGCGGTGATGACCCTAAAGAAGAAGGCAGTTGTCAATGCTGCGCTGCTGCTGGAGCAGAGCGGAATTGAAAATCAAAGTCGCTATCGCACAAAGACCATTCCTGCCGCCGGTGCGCTGCTCAAGGCGGAGGATATGCAGGAAAAACAGCAAAAAATGGAACTGTAATCAATAGTCCCCCGGCAGATGCAGGGGAGTAGGGAGCGAGACATGGGGAAACTTTGGAAAAAATATAGCTGGGTTGTAAAAACCATATTCGGAAGCGCCGTTTTTGCGCTGGGGTTCAGTTTGTTCCTGGAGCCCAACAACATCAACTCCGGCGGCGTATCCGGCTTGGCCCAGGCGGTGGCCCATGTTATCGGCATCCAGAATGTGGGTATGCTGTCTGTGCTGCTGAACCTGCCTCTGTTCCTGCTGGGGGGTGTCCGGGTGGGCAAGCGGTTTTTTGTCGGTTCACTGATTGGCATGCTGGTCAGCGGTGTGCTTATCGACCTGTTTGCCCCCATTACCATTGGCTTTCAGGATGCCCTGGTCAGTGGAATTTACGGCGGTCTGCTCTGCGGCCTGGGAATCGGCATTGTCTTTGCGGCAGGCACCTCGACAGGCGGCTCGGATATCCTTGTGCGGCTTTTGAAGCTGCACTACCGCAATGTGCCCATTGGTATCATCTCCACCGTCTTCGATACCATGGTGGTAATCCTAACCGGCATCGTTTTCCAGGACCTCAGCAGAGCCTTGTATAGCGGTGTGGCAGTGTTCATCACCGGCCAGGTGATGGATATTGTGGTGTATCGCTTCGACTACTCAAAGGTTGCCTTCATCATTTCGGACAAAGCAGAGGAAATCGCCAGGGATGTATCGGAAAAGCTGGACCGTGGCGTGACCTTCCTGGACGGCCAAGGCTACTACACCCGTCAAGAAAAGAAAGTGGTACTGACGGTGGTGAAAAAGGGGCAGCTGGCAGACCTGAAGGAGCTGGTGATGGAGCAGGATGCCGACGCTTTTGTCATTGTGCAGGAGGCCCATCAGGTTTTGGGAGATGGGTTCTCCAATTATTCTAAGGATGCCTTGTAAAAGTGGACTGGAAGCGGTGAAAAAAGGCTCTTGACAAATTTGCAAAAGCCGCTATAATATTCGCTGTTCCCTGCGGGTGTAGCTCATCCGGTAGAGCGCCACCTTGCCAAGGTGGAGGTAGCGAGTTCGAGCCTCGTCACCCGCTCCAGAAGCCGACCGATTTCCGGTCGGCTTTTTTGCATATCCTTCTAGAGAAGAACCGTTCGTAACCATGTCAATTGACACAATTCAGAAAGGAACCGTCTATGCTCCCTGCAATTCTCCTGTTCGTACTCACCTATGTTTTGATGCTCCTGTTCAGCAAGGCCAGGCCGTACATTGCGCTGGCGTCGGGCGTTCTATTTGTTGTGTTCGGGATGCTGCCTGCCTCCGATGCCCTGGGCACCCTGGATTTTAACGTACTTCTAATGATTGGTGGCACCATGGGCCTGGTGCAGCTGTTTATTGACAGCCGTATGCCGGAACGGATGGCGGACATGCTGATGAATCGTGTGCCCAATGTCCAGTGGGCGGCGGTGAGTCTCAGCCTGTTTGCCGGAATCATTTCCGCCTTTGTAGACAATGTGGCTACAGTCCTTATGGTGGCTCCGGTGGCCATTGCAGTTTGCAGAAAGCTGAAAACCAATCCGGTGCCCTTTATCATCTGCATTGCCGTCTCCTCCAATCTACAGGGTGCGGCAACTCTGGTGGGGGACACCACGGCCATTATGCTGGGCTCGGCTTTGAATATGACTTTCATGAACTTCTTCTGGTATCACGGCCACCTTTCCATCTTCTTTGCTGTGGAGTTGGGAGCGTTGCTGTCTGCGGCCATTATATATGTTCTCTTCCGCAAGGAAAAGGCATCGGTACATGGCTTTGGCCAGATGACCCAGGTCAGCGACTATATGCCCACCTTTTTGCTGGGAGGCATGGTGGTGCTGCTGATTTGCGCTTCCTTTGCTCCGGATAGCTGGAACCTCCCGCCAGAGACCAACGGCATCATCTGCTGCTCACTTCTTCTGATTGGCCTGATTTATAATACTGCCCGAAAAAAGACGGTGAAGGCACTGCTGGGCCCCCTCAACGCCATTGACTTCGAAACCCTGGGGCTGCTGGTCGGCTTGTTCCTGATGATAGGCGGCATTACCCACGAGGGCGTGATTGATGCCCTGGCCCATCTGCTGGTGGAGTTGGGCGGCGGCAATCTGTTCTTGATGTACACGCTGATTGTGTGGGCCTCTGTTCTGATTTCCGCCTTTATTGACAACATTCCCTATGTAGCCACCATGATTCCGGTGATTGCCGGAATTGCGGCGGAAATGGGCGTGGATTCCACGGCGCTGTATTTCGGCCTCCTGTCCGGTGCAACCCTGGGAGGCAACTGCACCCCCATTGGCGCTTCGGCCAATATTGCCGGCATCGGAATCCTGCGGAAGGAAGGCTACCAGGTGGCCAACAAGGATTTCTTCCGCATTGGGATTCCCTTTACCATGGCTGCGGTGATTCCCGCCTATATCTTTATCTGGTTGGTTTTCGGCGTATAAATATAAAAACAGGGCTTGACAAATTCTGCATCTGTGCTATAATAAGCCCTGTTCCGCGGGTGTAGCTCATCCGGTAGAGCGCCACCTTGCCAAGGTGGAGGTAGCGAGTTCGAGCCTCGTCACCCGCTCCAGAAGCCGTCCGATGATTCGGGCGGCTTTTCCCTTGCTTTTTTGCAATTCCCTCTTTACAAATCCAAAATCATCTGCTATAATAAGCCACGTTCTGAATACGGCCCGGTGGTGCAGTCGGTTAGCACGCCAGCCTGTCACGCTGGAGGTCGACGGTTCGAGTCCGTTCCGGGTCGCCAAAATCCGCAAGCTATGATGCTTGCGGATTTTTTCGGTTCCGTTCCAAAGCCAAAAATCAGCCGGTGCGAATTTCGCACCGGCTGAAAAAGGTTATTGCATAGTGGGGTCGTAGTTGACGATGATGCTGTGGGCGGTGAGCTCGGATACATCGGCAATGGCATTGCCGTATACATTTACCTGCACCAGATTCGGGCAGTTCGCCAACGCATTGATGTCTGACAGGCTGTTGTAGTCCAGAGAAACGTAGGTCAGATTCCCCATGCCACCCAGCACTGCCACACTGGTTACGCTGTTGTGTGCGCCCTGCACCACTCGCAGTGCACTGCTCTGAGGCCAGTTGGGAAGTGCGGGAACGTTGTTGTAGGAAAAGTCGATAATCTCAAGATTGTACAGGGAAGCCAGATTGGAGATATCATAGATGCTGTTGTTGGTGAAGCTCAGCTCTTTCAGCTGGACGCAGCCACTCAGGGGGGAAACATCGGTGAGATTGTTGTAGTTCAGGGAGAGGGAGGTCAGCAGCTGCAAATTGGCCAGGCCGTTGACACTGGAGATGGTATTGTTGGAGACATCCAGCCAGCTGAGCTTGGGGCACTGGGCCAGCGGCTCCAAAGAGCTGACGGAGTTGAAGGAAACATCCAGCTTCTCCAGATTATACAGGTAGGCCATCACATCCAGGGAGGTTACGGCGTTGAGCTTCATATAAAGCTCTTTCATGTTGGCCATGCCGGTCAGGGGTTCCAGATTTCGGACGGTGTTGTTGCTGATATCCAAATAGGTCAAGGTGCTGACATTGGACAAATCTGCAACGGTACTCAGGCCGCAGTTGGCAAGTACCAGCTTTTCCAGCATGGGCAGCCGTTCCAGCACCGCCAGCTCCGAGGCGGCAAACCGGCAGCCGGTGAGATCCAGGGAGCGGAGCTCATTTAGCCCTATCAAATCCTGTAGGCTTCCGTTGGGCAGATTGGTGATGGTGAGGCTTTCCAAGTGAATCAGCTTGGACAAATCCTCCAGGGTTCGTGCCTGGGCAGGTACCGTAAATTCGGTAATGGACCATAGGTCATTGGTATACAGTGGCTCGGTGCGGGTCATCCCCAGCTGATCACGCAGGGCAAATTCTACATCGGAGTCCATAAAGATGGCGGGCTCCACCACGCCGCCTACGGTATAGGCAAGTACACTGACCGGGCTGACCAGGCCACTGTCATCCACACTGATGCAGTAAATCACGGTCTCACCCAGGGGGAGCTTAATGGGCTCCTGATACGGCTGACTTTCTACGGAGGGGTACTCCCCATCTGTAGTGTAGTAGATGGTGCCGGAGGAGCTGCTCAGGGCGATACTGGCGTAGGTGTTGTAAAAGCCCGGCTCTTGAGAGGGAACAGGGGCAGTAGGACGTGCGGCTTCCAGCTGGGCGTGAATTTTGTCGTTGGGAATGTTGGCAAGCAGTGTGACGGCATCCATCAGCTTATCCTGCTCCACATAGGTTTTGCACAGGGCGGTGTAGAGCTGGGCGCTGGGGGTGGCACTGATGGCCTTGGACAGGGATACCTCTGCTTTGGTGTAGTTTCCATCGGACTTATACTGAGAGGCAAGCTCCAGGGCCACATCCTCATCGTTACCGGAATGGGAATAGGCCAGCTTATAGAACCAGGCAGAAAGGGAGGCATTGCCCCGGGCATCGTTTATCCGGGCCTCTTTCAGCAGGAAATCACGAGTGAAAGCTCTGTCGTAGTCAAGCAAATACCAGAACACGCTGGCAACTACCAGCAATGCCAGCAGCAGGGGAACAACGAATCTTGCAAATTTTCGCATAGAAAAATCTCCAATCAAGGATTTACTGCTCTGAATTATATAACAAACAACGAATATTGTCAAGAAGAGCGCAGTTTCAGCGCCTATTTCTCCGTTTACTTTGCTTTTCCGGCCTGCTTCATGCTCAGGCTGATGCGGTGGCGCTTTTCGTCCACGCTCAGCACCACTACCTTCACAATATCGCCCACCTTAACAGCCTCGCTGGGGTGATTCAGGCGGCGGTTTGCTACCTCGGAAATGTGGACAAGTCCGTCCTGGTGTACGCCAATATCCACAAATACGCCAAAGTCAATCACATTACGCACTGTGCCGGTGAGCTCCATGCCGGGCTTCAAATCCTTCATTTCCAGTACATCCTTACGCAGAACCGGTGCG
>UROL01000061.1 GCA_900549495.1 uncultured Eubacteriales bacterium
CGAGATCAGCCTCGGTCTCGTGGGCTCGGAGATGTGTATAAGAGACAGATGGTGATTACAGAGGCCAGCGCCCCAAGGGTAATGCAGTTGCCGATGGACAGAGCCAACGCCTCCCGGTTCTTCGCACCGTAGTGCTGGGACACCACGATTCCCGCACCGGTAGCCACGCCCACAAAAAGCGCCAGCATCAGATTCAGGATAGGCGAGGCGCTGCCCACGGCGGAGAGGGCATTGTCCCCCACATACTTTCCCACCACAATGGTATCCACCGTACTGTATAGCTGCTGGGCCAGGTTGCCTATGAGCATGGGAACCGCAAACTGGGTAATCTGCTTCCAGGGCCTGCCAATGGTCATGTCCTGGGCGGTAAAGAGTCGATTCAAATTCATTTTTCTGAGCACATCCGTTTCCGGCATCCGGTAGCGATGCCTTGCAAGAGTCTGTTGTCCGAAAGATTTATTGGGAATTCTTCCTCCTGAATGTAAAGGGCCGCCTCTGCACAATGCGGCAGAGGCGGCTAATTGGAGGGAAGGGGTTTATCCGTTATTTATGCGTGCTCTGCCAGGACGCACTGTGCAGTCTGCCCGGAGGCAAAGGGGCCGGGGATGGTGGCAGTGCCACGGTGGTCTCCCAGGAAGTCCTCATTGAACATGATTGCAGTGCCATCGGTGTTCTCAAAGCGCTCCTCCGGCTCGAATGCCTGGCCCAGGATGTCGCTGTGAATCATGCCGCACCGGAAGTCCTGCAAGAAGTCGTAGACGTTGGTGTCCAGGGTGTATTTGCCGTCCTTCTCCACCAGCTCCAGCTTCACGGGGCTGGTGTTGTCCACCAGCTTGTTGGCCTCCCGGTTCCAGGGCAGTGCACCGCAGAAGTAGGCGTTGCCGTCCACCCATACAGGCAGGTGCTCGAAGTGGTAATCCATCAGCTCCATCATGGTCGTCATGTCGGCCCGCTCACCCAGCTTGAACTTGGCAACCCACTCTTCATAGGTGGGGTACTCATCCCACACGGCGTTGCCGGCGCGGTCGTTTTCCACTGCGTTGAAGCCCATGGACTCGGAGGCCTTCTTGTTCTCTTCATAGGGATACTTCTGGACGAAGATGTTATTGTACACCCGGTTATCCCCGTGGAGAATGGTCATGAATCCGGCCACCTCGGTGCGGTGGGGAATGTGATAGGGGGTATAGCGGCGCTGGCTTGCACCCTTGGAGGTGACCATATCGGTACCGGCACCCACGCAGGTGAAGGCACCGGCAACCAGGTTGTGAACCACGGCCACGCCCTGGGTTGCCCAGCGGACGGAGGCCTCGGACAGCAGCACATTGTTGTCAATCAGCGTGGGGCCGTGGCCGACCTCCACAAAGATGTCCTGGCTCATCTTCATCATGCCCGCATCCACGCCCTTGGGGGGATGGTTGTCATGGAGCAGGTTCTGGGTGATGCGGGTGCCCTGGGCCTGCCAGTCGCACCAGATGCCCATGGTGCAGTGGTGAATGTGGTTGCGGCGGAAGGTCACGTCAATGGCAGCGTGGAACTTGATGCCGCCCATCTCGGCGCCGGTGAGCTGCTGAGAGTTGTTGATGTTGTGGATGTGGTTATCCTCGATGATAGAGAATACGCAGCCCATTCTGCCCACAATACCGGCCTGACCGCAGTCGTGAATATGGCACCGGCGGACAATGTGGGAGCCTACAGTTTCCTTGGTCCAGCCATCGTACTGGGCGATGCACACAGCGTCCCGCTCCATCTGGGTGGGGCTCTTTACATGCTTGTTGGTAAAGTAATTGTCGTTGCCCTTCTCGGTCTGGTGATAGTTGCCAAGGGAAATGCCGCAGCAGCGGGAGTTGGAGATATCGCAGTCCTCAATAATCCAGCCCTTGGACCAGTGGGCGCCAATCATTCCGTCCTGGAATGCGGCAGGAGGTGCCCAGTTGGTGGCGGCCTTGTCCACCACGAAGCCGCTGAGGGTGATATAGCTCACGCCCTTCTTGTCGGGCATAAAGCAGTTGTTGCGGACGTTGATTTCCACGCACTCCTCATTGGGGTTCTTGCCCTGGAAGTTGGCATAGATGGTGGTCTGCTTCTCCCCCACCTCTGCAAACCACTTATAGACGGAAAGCTCCGGCTGCCAGGAGCGCTGGAACACCTCTCCCCGGACGCACTCTTCCAGGGTGAAGGTCTCGTAGAACATCTGGTCATTCATGTACACAGCGCCCCGGTGCATATCCAAAATCTTGCCGGTTGCCGGGTCCTTGGGGTAGAAATACCAGTCGCCGATGACCGGCTCCTTAAAGGGATTGAAGGTGCCGAAGATGCCGTTGTCCACCTTGGCCATCCAAGTGGTGCCCTGATAGGGAACCCAGCCGGTGAGCAGCTCCGCACCGGTGATGCGGGCCCCCAAGGGCTTCTCGGAGCGGTACTCAATTCTGGCATCCTCCCGACCGGCATGGACGGGGTTGACATACTCCCGATAAACACCGGGTGCCACAGAAACCACATCCCCAGGCCGGGCAATCTTTGCAGCGGTGTTGATGTGCTTGAAGGGCATCTGCTTGCTTCCGTTGCCATCACGAGGGGCAGCGGCATTGACATAGTAAATCATGTGAAAGCTCCTTTTTACTTATTCTACGGTGCTCTGTGCAAAGAAGCCCCGCTTGGTGTGGTCGATAACCTGGGTCTTATCCAGGGTCACGGTTTCTTCATAGATAGGCTCCGCGCTGTTTCTGCCAAAGAAGAAGCGGAATGCACCTGCCTCTACCACCCATTCGCCTTGGTCATTCCGGAAGGCCAATTGGTCAAGGCCAAAGGTGAAGGTTACCCGCTTGCTCTGGCCGGGCTCCAGCGAGATACGGCAGAAGCCAATCAGCTCCTGCTCCGGGCGGATCAGGGAAGCCACGCAGTCCGTGCCATAGAGCTGCACCACCTCGTCGCCGGAACAGCTGCCGGTGTTGCGCACGGTGACACCGGCTGTTACCTGCAAGCCATCCAGTGCAACCCCGGAATTCTCGTAGGCAAAATTGGTATAGCTTAATCCAAAGCCGAAGGGCAGCCTGGGGGTTGCCGGAACATCCAGATAGCCATCCCGGTTCAGTGCCCCACGGAGGAAGGAGGGAAGGGCGGTGCCCCGGTGGAGGTAGTGCGCCACGGGGGTATGTCCATCTACTCTGGGAACATCCATCTGCATCCGTCCGCCGGGATTGTTCTCGCCGGTGAGTGTTTCAGCAATGGCAACGCCACCATAGGTACAGCAGAGCCAGCCCTCCAGGATTGCAGGAACATGTTCATAGGCCCATTCGCAAACCAGGGGCCGACTGTCAGTATGCACCAAAACCATTCTGGGATTGGCCGCATATACCGCTCTCAGCAGTTCCTCCTGGGCACCGGGCAAGCCAACATGGATACTGTCGCCGCCCTCGCCGCTGTTACAGAACATACCCCAGCCGTTTCGGCCGCCCAAAGTCATGATAACCACATCTGCCTCTTTGGCTGCCTCTGTCGCTTCCGCGAAGTTGCGGATGTTGGGGTTGGAATAGTCACACCCCTCCACAAACGTCACCTGCTCAAAGCGGTCCGACAGTGCCTCTCTGACCGTACGAAGCTCCGGATAGGCCATGCGGATAATCTCGTCCGCAGCATGGAAGTCCAGCTTTTTACAGGAAAGGGGATTGCTTGTAAACATATCCTCTGCGGATGTTTCCTCCAGTCCGGCCATTCCGCCGCCGCCCATCCCCAGCTCCACGCTGCTGGGCCAGGTATATCCGGCGAAGTGTGCCCGGGGCGCATCGCCCATGGGGCCAATCACTGCCAAACGGAGCTTGCGGTCGTTCAGGGGGAGGATGCCGTCATTCTTTGTCAGAGTCATTGCTTTTTCCGCCGCACGCTTGGACATCTTATTATTTTCGGAATTGTCCATAGCTGCTTGCAGGGCATCCATATCGGGATAGGGATTTTCAAACAGTCCCAGGCTGAATTTCAGCTCCAGAACCCGCAGAACACTACGATTGATATAGGAAATATCAAATTTCCCCTGATCGGCATCCTCTGCCATCTGCTCATTGTAGCCATACGGCATGGGGCACTCTAAATCCAGACCGGCTGCCAAACACTGTTCGCCGGCATCGCTGGGCGTTTCAGCGGTACGGAAGACATTTACCAGGCGGTTGACGGACATATAGTCGCTGACCACAAGGCCGTCAAACCCCAGGTCATCTCGCAGAAGGTCCGTGAGGATCTCCTTGCTGGCACATATTGGCTTACCGTTATACTCGGAATAGCTGTTCATCACAGACATTACCTTGCCCTGTCGGATAGCGGCCTCAAAGGGTTTGGCATAGACTTCCCGAATTTCCCGGTCATCCGCCACAGTACGAGCCATATTCAATCCGCCGCTGGTGGAAGAATAGCCCAGGAAATGCTTCAGCGTCGCTGCCACTCCGATTTTGGGATTCTCCCCCTGCAGGCCCTGGACAAATGCCGTGCCCATCTGGGCGCAGAGAGTGGGGTCGCCGCCGTAGGTCTCGTTCACCCGCCCCCAACGCAAATCTCTTGCCACATCCACCACGGGAGACAGCGCCTGGCGCAGTCCGATGGCCGTCATCTGCTTGCGGCTGCGCTCGCTCATATCCCGAACGATTTCCGGGGCAAAGGTGGCCCCCAGAGAAATGGAGGTTGGGAAGCACTGTGCTCCCGCCACAATGGGACCGGAAAGTGCCTCACAGTGGAAAAGCACAGGGATGCCCAGGCGGGTCTTCTCCTGCATGTACTTCTGCACACTGGTAATGGTCGCCGCCATATCCGCAGCAGTGCTGCTCATTAAGTCCATCTCGCCCATACCATCGCCAAGACCGGCATTGGGGATTGTCTCCTCTGTCAGTCCCATAGCCATTTGGCAGTTCAGCTGGCGAACCTTTTCCAGGGTGGTCATCCGACTGAGCAGGTCCTTTGCACGCTCCCTGGGGGAAAGTGCAGGGTTCTGGTAGGGATATTGCATTAAAAATCCTCCTTCATTCAGTATTCAACAAAGTAAAAAGGGGGAGAAGCCATCCTCCTCCCCCCTTCTTCCATATGCGGTTGGCCAGAATCAGCCTGCCTGTGCGGCCTTGGCGTAGGCCTCGTCGCACTCCAGCTTGAACTGTGCATCTAGCTTGCGTCTTTCAAAGACACCGGAGTTTGCCTGAATTACCAGCAGAATCAGCAGGAAGAAGCCCTGAACGATGTCCCGGACAGTGGAGGATACGCCCATTGCCACGAAGCCGTTGGTCATCATCTTCATGGCAAAACCGCCCAGGGGAATGGCAATGGTCATATCACAGTACCGAGCGATGAACATTGCAATAAACATGCCCATAAATCCGTCCATCATAATGGTCATGGAGCCCATGGTGGTGACGTTGCGAACCTCACCCATGTTGCTGACATACAGCACAGCGCCTATACCCAGGAATACAGAGCCCAGCACGAAGGATAGGAGCTTAATCTTGTCGCTGTTCAGGCCCACAGAGTTTGCAATTGCCTGGTTGCTTCCCAAGGCACGCATGTTGTGGCCGAAAGCTGTCTTGTTATAGATGATGTAGAAGATTGCTGCCATCACCGCCAGAACCACAAAGCAGTAGGGCTGCCGGGTCAGGATGGTCATCTTCATGTTGCTGGATATATTCAGGCCGTTGGGGACAATGGCCTTGGGGAAGGATTCCCACACCAGCATCATGCCGATGGTCAGCACAATGCAGGGAACCCGCATGAGATTGTACAGCAAGCCGTTGACCGCACCCTCGGCAACACAAACCAGCAGGCAGAACAGCACCAGGCCAAACGCACCCGTTCCGGTCATCTTCGCCAGGGTTCCGCCGATGATACCTGCGAACAGCATCATGCCTCCGGCTGAGAAGTTCATCATTCCCAGGCACATATTCAGCATCAGGCCATAGCAGATAATAGTCGGCTGAACAGTCTGCCGCAGGGTGGTAATCAGCATCTTGGTGGACGCACTCTTGCCACCTGTCAGAATCACAAACGCCAGCCAGATTCCCACGGGAATAATCAGTGCCTTCAGCGTGTTGAGCAGCAGCGTTACCGCCTTATTTCGTTGTTTCAATGTAATCACCTCTTAGATAAGTGGGGATCAGCATCCCTCAGGTGCGGACAGGACCGGACAATTACTTCTCGTAATAATAAGCGTGGCGGGCCATAATATCGGGCAGGGAGTAGGTTACAGCTTCCTTCTCGAAATCGGCATAGGTAATGTCGGGGTTGAAGTAGTGAATCATATTGGCAATCTCGTCAGCATCATAGGTGGGCAGAGCGCCTTCTACGTACTTCACATAGGACTCATAATCCTCATAGGACTTGATTTCAATGTACTGACGAACCAGGGGCTTTGTGGGGTCAGGGATGATGCGGGTGCCGTCAATCAGGTAGTTATACAGGATAGCCCAGGCCACCATGGCGGTTGCATACTGGCCGCCGCAGGTCCACACCTGAACGCCCTTCTTGAAATAGTTACCGGTCATGGAAGAAATGTCCACTGCGGCAATCTTGATGGAGCCATTGGCCATACCCTCGGATTCCAATGCCGTGTACACACCGTCAACCATAGCGGAGAAGCCCATACCCTCGATGTTGTTGAAGGAGGCATTGAAGGTAGCCACGTCATCTGCCCACAGGCCCATGGAGTAGTTCTCTGCCAGCAGCTTCATGTCGGGATGCTCTTCCAAAACCTTGTACATGCCCTTATAGCGGTCATCGTGAGACTTCACGTAGCCCTGGGTCAGGCCGGAGTAGGTAATGTTGCGGCAGCCTGCGTCGTACAGTGCCTCGATGCAGTGGACGCCGGCCCAAACGTCGTCGTCAATGACGCCGCCCAGGAAATTGTCATAAGCCACACAGCCCTTGATTTCCTCTTCCAGGGAGGGGAAGCCACAGGCAAAGATGTAAGGAACATTATACTTGTTGGCTACGGCAACCTGTGCAGCGGTGCCACCCACCTGGATAACGCCGTCGATGTCACCCTTACTCAGGATGGATTCCAAATTGGTAACGGCCTCGTCACCGGAACCGGCTTCGAAGAAGACCATGTCCACATTATAATTGGATGCCAAATATTCCAGAGCGTTCTTAAACTGGGAGCCCAGCTTATCGGTGAACTGCGCATAAGAGAATGCAATCTTGAATGTACCAAACTTTTCGGTGAGCTCTTCCTTGTTTACCTTAGACTTATTGCCGGAGGAAAGGTCAAAGTTAGCATTGCCCTGCCCGGCGGCGTCGCCGTCAGAGCTGCCAGCCCCATCGCCACAGGCGACCAGGCCGAACACCATAACCAGTGCCAGAACCATTGCGATAACCTTTTTCATGATTGTGTCTCCTTTTGTTTTTATTTATCCGGACAGTGCCGGAGAAGTACGGTTTATTGCCAATCAGCTTACCAGCTTGCCTGCGCTGCGGTCATAGGACAGGGCGACAATGATAACAAACAGGACGCCCTTTACGCCGCTGATCAGCGTGGGATCCAGGCCCCACATGCCCAGGCCGTTGGTCAGGCCCGTGACCGTCAGAGCACCGATGATAGCGGAGGAAATCTTGGCGCGGTCGCCGCCTGCCATGGGGAAGCCGCCCAGGACGATGGCCATCATCACATTGAATTCGTAGCCGTTCCCGGAGTAAGCAGAAACCTTACCGCTGCGGAAGAACGCAAAGATGGAGGCAATGCCTACGCAGATACCCATCAGGGTATAGGCGATGAACACCATTTTCTTTCTGCTGACACCGGCCTGCTGGGATGTCCGGGCGTTGCCGCCGATGGCCTTGTTGTATTTGCCAATCACCGTGTAGTTGAACAGGTAATAGGCAACCAGAATTACTGCCACAAGGATTACTGCCTTGATGGCAGCATTGTTCATAAACGCATAGTCCTGATAGACAATGGCAATTTCCTTGGTCTGGGTATAGGTCTTCAGAATTCCAGCGAAGGAAGTACGGACACACATGGAGCCGACAAACACCGGAACGCCCAGCAGCAAGGCGATACCCGCCGTGCAGAAGGCACCCAATACGCAAACCAAAACTGTAGTCAGCAGGCACAGCGGCAGAGGCACACCAGCCACTATCATAATGCCGCACACCAGCTGGGCCACACCGGAAACCGAGCCAACGGAGAAGTCCATACCGCCGTGAGCATACACGAAAGCAGAGCCGATGGCAATCAGAGAAAGGACGAAGCCCTGATTTATCAGGTTGCCCATGTTATCCGCCGAAAGGAATCTGCCTCCGGTTACTGCCGTAAAGAAGACAACCGTAAATACCAGTCCAAAATACGGCACAAGGTTGGTGAACATTGTCTTCTGGGCGGCCTTCTTGTCCAGCCGCTGCTGGATTTCCAAATTTTTCTGGTTCTCTCGAACCGCAGAAACATCCGACATTTGACTCCGCCCTCCTTAAATAATGTAATCGATGACGTCTTTTTCGCTGAGCGTTTCGCTACGCATCAGCTCTTTGGTAAACACGCCGTCTTTGAACAACATAATCCGGTCGCTCATGCCAATCAGCTCGACCAGCTCTTCGGAAATCATGATAATGGATTTTCCATGACTCTTCAGCTCCATCATCAACTTGTACATATCCGCCTTTACGCCCACGTCGATGCCGCGGGTGGGGCAGTCCAGAATGAAAATATCCGAGTCGGTTCCCAGCCATTTGGAGAAGACGACCTTCTGCTTGTTGCCGCCGGAAAGTTCCTTGACCAGCTGCTTACCGTTGCGGCACTTGATGGACATTACCTTAATCTGCTCATCCGCCAGTACATTTTCGCTTCTCCGGGAGATAAACCCGGTGACTTTTTTCTTCATGGTACGCAGGGATGGGAGCACGATGTTGCTCTGAATCGATGCACTCAGAATCACAGACTCCTTATCTCTGTCCTTGGACACATAGGCCATGTGATGGCGAACTGCCTGTACAGAATCGCGGATTTCTGTGCCGTCAGCCAGTGTAACCTTTCCGGTGACCGGAGTTTCGATACCATAGAGCACCTTGCCGATTTCGTGCATACCACAGTCGGACAGACCGCCCAGGCCCAGGATTTCCCCCCTGTGCAGTTTCAAATCCACATTGCGGAAGAAGGGTCTCAGGGAAATCTGCTTGGCCTCCAGCACCATCTCGCCGCTGTTGGTGCCATCGAAGTCCGGGCGGTAATAGCTGCCCACCAGGTCACGGCCAACCATCAGCTTTCGCATCAGCTCAATGGACATATGCTCCTTATCCAGGGTATCGATGATAACGCCGTCCCGGAGCACGGTGATGGTGTTGCATACCTCCATCAGCTCATCCAGGTCATGGCTGATAAAGAGAACAGCCTTGTCCTGCTCATGGAGCTTCCGGATAACGTTATAAATCAGGCGGCGGCCCTTGGTAGCCAGCGCTGTGGTTGTTTCATCGATAATCAGCAGTTCCGGCTTTGTAGAGAGCGCCCGAGCGATTTCCACAATTTTTCGATCCTCAAAATTCAGCTGGTCAATCAACATGGTGCTCTTGATTTCAGGAGCGCCGATTTCTTCCAGTATTTTGTCAGCCTCATTGTTAATCTGCTTCCAGTTCAGCAAACCGAGCTTCCGGAATTCCTCCAGACGCCCCGCAAAAATATTGGATGCAACAGTGATGCCGCCAATAGTACCCATCTCCTGAATAATCATACTCACACCCTGATGCTGGGCATCCACCATGCTCTTGGGGTGGTATGGCTGGCCATTCAGAAGGAACGTGCCGCTGTCCTCTTTCTGTGCGCCTGCAATAATTGACGAGAAGGTTGACTTGCCAGAACCGTTTTCGCCAATCAGGCCGCGGATTTCGCCCCTCCTAATCTCAACATCAACATCAATCAGTGCCCGGGTGGGGCCAAAGGATTTGTTGACGCCCTTGGCAGAGAGCAAAAGCCTATCGTCCATTTATTTCGCCTCCCTGGTAGATTCCCGGAAGGGCTGTCTGGCTGTCAAACAGAGCCTATCCGGTTCCGTACAGCGCCATTGCGTGTACGTGTCATAACAGGATGATACATCCCGCATAATGTTTCGTTAAGCAGATTCTTATATTTATCAGTAATTTTGTATGTTTTCAATGAAGTTATCACGCAGTATTTGTGTATATATTACAATTCAAAAAAGTGAAGACTTCTATTTCTTGTTTCGAAAACGTTTTCTGCGTTTCCGTGTTATATTTTGTAAATGAGCAAGCATAAATTACACAATTCTGAACTGTTTGCGATTCTTCCTGCATTCCTCTGCTTTGTGCACTTCAATCGGGTAAAAAACGAACCGCCCCATTAGGAGGGCGGTTCATCAGTCAGTGTAGGCTATACGCTTTCGCTTAAAACGATGCGGCAGTCCGTGTGTTGTTTTTCCTCCGCCGGGCGCTCGTCAAAGGCCAAATAGCGGAACAGGATTCGCAAAGGTTCCGCACCCTGTCGCTTCGGGTCCTGGGAAATTGTTGCGGTAATTACTCGCTTGCGAAGCATTTCCACGATTGGTTCTGTAACATCAAAGCCGATGACACAGGGGCGGAGTGCCGGTGGGAGGCTTTCCAGTGCCCGGCATGCGCCAAAAGCACCACTGCCTGTGGCCAAATAGAGCACATTGATGTTTGGGTGGCGCAACATCTGCTGGCGGACAATGTCATAGCTATCGAATTCATCATCGTTATTAGACTCCATAAACGCAATGGTAAACCTGTCTCTTATACACATCTGACGCTGCCGACGAATAGCCT
>UROL01000062.1 GCA_900549495.1 uncultured Eubacteriales bacterium
AAGGCTATTCGTCGGCAGCGTCAGATGTGTATAAGAGACAGTGGTCGCACCATGCGTCAAACGCCGGATCCTCCCGCTGCAGCTCCGGGTGAGACATTACGTTGGCAATGGCCTCTGCCACGCCCTGCTCAAAGCGGACCGTGGGCCGGAAGTCCGGCACGGCATTTTTCAGCTTCCGGTTGTCGAAAACCACGGAATTGGCCTTGTCGCCAATCAGGGAGCCCAGCATATCATACTTGCCGGTGGCCGCCAGGAAATAGGAGGAGACGTAATAGGGCTTCAGCTCTACCCCCAGGCAGCGGGCAATGGTGGAATAGATTTGGTTCCAGGTCAGGGTTTCGTCATTGGTAATCTGGAAGGCCTCGCCAATGGCGTGGGGGTTGCCCATCAGGCCCACATAGCCCTTGGCGAAGTCGGTGTTGTGGGTCATGGTCCACAGGCTGGTGCCGTCGCCGTGGATGATAACGGGCTTGCCCTCCAGCATCCGCTTGAGCACCTGGAAGCTGCCCTTGTCGCCGTGAACCCCCAGAGGTACACTCCGGTTGTCATAGGTGTGGCTGGGGCGGATGATGGTCACGGGGAACTGCTGCTCCCGGTAGGCTTTCATCAGTACCTCCTCACAGGCAATCTTGTTGCGGGAATACTGCCAGTAGGGGTTGGCCAGGGTGGTGCCCTCGGTAATCCGGTAGTCTGCCCCCGGCTTGTGATAGGCAGAAGCAGAGCTGGTATACAGGTACTGCTTCGTCTTTCCGGAGAACAGGCGGATATCCCGCTCCACCTGCCAGGGCTCAAAGCCGATGAACTGACACACGCAGTCAAATTGCAGCCCCTGGATGGCCTGCTGTACGGCGGCCTCCTCGTTCATATCCGCCTGAATCCAGTGAACAGTGCCGGGCATTTCCTCTCGCCGGGAGCCCCGGTTGAGCAGGTATACCTCCCAGCCGGTCTGGCAAAGCAGCCGTGTAATTGCCATGCTGATGGTGCCGGTTCCGCCAATCATTAAAACCTTCATGGTTCTACCTCCTGCATAAAAATAGACCCCTCCATGTTACCAGATTCTACGCCATCCGTCAATAAAAATTGCCTTGACGGTGTGGTTTTCGGGTGATAGGATGAAAACGAGCGGGTATAGGAAGGTATTCTCCATATGGCTGCCCCGGGGGAGCAAATGAAGCATGGCAGCATCCATAGAATCAAGAAAGTCAGAGAATCCCCCTCCTTGCATCTAAAAAAATCGGAGCCTGGGCAAAGGCAATGCTTTGCTGTCCCCGCCCGCCGGGAGCAGATGGAAAGGAAATTCCCGGCGGCAAGGGGAAAATTAGGCATTGTACCGCAACCGTAGCAAAAACGCAACCGGTGGGAGATTGTCTTTCGGAAGAAAATCGCCTACACTGTCAGCGGAGGTGTATTAACAATGATTTTTTCGGAAAAACTGCAGCTGCTCCGGAGAAGCAAAGGGCTGACTCAGGAAAAGCTGGCAGAAAAATTGGATGTGTCTCGGCAGGCAGTGGCAAGGTGGGAAGCGGGGCAGGCCTATCCCGACATTGGTAATCTGATTGCAATCAGCAGACTGTTCCATGTGACGGTGGATTATCTGGTGAAAGACCAGGCCTGCGCTGTGAGCTGCACCAACGGTGCTTCCCGGGATATTGAGAAGCTGGTGGCATTTCGCCTGGAAGCCAATGTCCATACCTATGCTGCCTATATGAATGCGGTGGATTCCACAAGACTGGATTCCCACGATTTTTCCTATCAGAACGGGGCTTACACTTACCACGATACCTATGTAGGCGGCGAACAATTTGCCGGGGAAGAGGCAATCTGGTATCAGGGAAAATCCCAATATGCCATGAATTATATGGGCCGGGTTTTGGGGCAGCGGTTCAGCGGGGATTTTCTGAAAGAAGCGCTGCGTAGGGCAGACAGAAAAATGCCCTACAGGGGGCCGGAATATTATCAGGCAGGGGAATATACCTATAAGTGCAATGTGGCCGGGGATTTCAGCTGGTTCCAGGGCTATGAGGAAATTTATTGCGACGAAGAAAAAGTGTTTGAATGTTATTTCCATGGGGGAATCACGAAATAAACCGTCTGGGCACCTCGGCGTTTGCCGGGGTGCTTTTGCATGTGCAGGAATATCCAAAAATGATTCCCTTTATGCGAAAGAAAAACTTGCAATTTCCCGGTTTTCCAGATATAATAAAACGAATATTCTTATAATTATCGTACAAGAGGTTTTGTAGTGTATCTAAAATCTTTGGAATTGCAGGGCTTTAAGTCCTTCCCGGACAAGACCCTCATTCGGTTCGGCGACGATATCACCGCCATCGTCGGCCCCAACGGCTCCGGAAAATCCAATATTTCCGATGCTATATTGTGGGTTTTGGGGGAACAAAGTACCAAAACCCTCCGGGGTGCCAAAATGGAGGACGTGATTTTCGGCGGCACCCAGAAGCGCAGCGCCGTGGGCTTTGCCGAGGCCACCCTGACCCTGGACAATACCGATAGGGCCCTGGCCTATGATGCTGACGAGGTGATGGTCACCCGCCGCTATTACCGCAGCGGGGACGGAGAATACTATATCAACAAGCAGTCCGCCCGGCTCAAAGACATCAACGAGCTGTTTATGGACACCGGCCTGGGCCGGGAGGGCTATTCCAACATCGGTCAGGGACGTATCGATGAAATCCTGTCCCTGAAAAGCAACGACCGCCGGGAAATCTTCGAGGAGGCCGCCGGTATTTCCAAATACCGCCACCGCAAGGAAGAGACCGAGCGCAAGCTCGCCCAGACCGAGGACAATCTCCTGCGTATTGGAGACAAGGTCTCGGAGCTGGAGCTACAGCTGGAGCCCCTGAAGGTGCAGTCCGAAAAGGCCAGAAAGTATCTGGAATTGAAGGACGAGCTTAAGGGGGTGGAGGTTGCCGTCTGGCTGGACAGCCTGGACAAGCTCTCCGCTGCCGCCAAGAAGGCCGAGGAGGACTATGCCTCCGCCTCCTTCGTCCTGCAACAGGCCCATGACGACCTGGACAGGCTCTATGCCCAGGCAGAGGAGCTGGGTGGCGCTCTGCGCCAGAAGGATGCAGACCTGGAAACCCTCCGGGTCAAGGTGAATATGTTCCAGTCCACCCACCAGCAGCTGGACGGCCAGATGGCCGTGCTCCGGGGCAATGTGGAAAATAACAACGCCAATATTCAGCGAATTGAAGAGGAGCTCCAGGGCCAGGAGGATCGCTCCGGCGGCATCGTGGCACAGATTGCCCAGGCAGAAGGCCGAATCGCCCAGGTGGACGATACCATAGCCTCCGGGAACAAAGAGCTGGAGGGGCTACAGCTGGAGCTGGCCACCATTACAGCCAGCGCCCAGGGAATGACCAAACGCTTTTTGGAGCTGCGTAGTCAGGAGTCCACTCTGGCCGCAGACATTGCAGGCCGGGAGGCAGATGTCCGGGGCCTGGAAGAGAGCATCGGCCAGAATTCCCAGCGCCTGGAAGAGCTGAAGGGCGACCTCTCCTCCGGCGCAGCCCGGCTGGGCCAGGCCCGGGATTCCCTGACCCAGGCCCAGAAGCAGCTGCAACAGGCTAGAGAGCAGGTTACGGCGGCCAACAATACCATCTCCGGCTATACCCTGCGCCAGTCCTCCCGGGCCAAACGGGTGGAGGATGCCCAGCAGCATCTGCGGGAGCTCAATAGCAAGCTGGATTCTGTCACCGCCAGGGCCAAGGTGTTCCGGGCCATGGAGCGGGACTTTGAAAATTACCAGAAATCCGTCCGCATGGTGATGCAGGAGGCGGAGCGGGGGCGGCTGCCCAATGTGCACGGCCCGGTGTCCCGGCTGATTCGCACCCAGGATGAATACACCGTGGCCATTGAAATCGGACTGGGAGCCGCCATGCAGCAAATCGTGGTGGGCAGCGAGTCCGACGGCAAGGCCGCCATCTCCTTCCTGAAACGCACCGGCGGCGGCCGGGCGACCTTCCTGCCCCTTACCGGCATCCAGGGAAGGCTCCTGCAGGAGACTGGCCTGGAAGGCTGCCGGGGCTTTGTGGGCATTGCCTCCGGCCTGGTCAGCTGCGACAAGACCTACCGTGGCATTGTGGATAACCTGCTGGGCAGAACCGTCATTGTCCAGGATATGGATGCGGCCATTGCCATGTCCCAGAAATACCGCAGCCGCTTTAAGATTGTCACCCTGGACGGCCAGGTGATGAACCCTGGCGGCTCCATGACCGGCGGCTCCGTCAACAAGGATTCCGGCATTCTCTCCCGGGCCAACGAGCTGGAAAAGCTGACGGCCCAGGAAAAGCAGCTGCAAACCGATATTCTTACGGCTCAGGCCGAGCACACCGAGGCCAAGCGTCAGTATGACCAGGTGGCGTTCCAGCTCTCCGCTGCCCGGGACCAACTCCGGGAGGCAGAGGACCAGGTGCTTCTCCTCCAGGGCCAGGAAAAGCAGTACCAGGTGATGGTGGATGCCATTGCCGAGGCAGAGCAGTCCGCCCGCCGGGAGCAGGAGAGTCTGCAAAATCGCACCCAAACCGACCGGGAGCGCTGCGCCGCCCAGCGGGCCAAGCTGGGTGTGCTGAGTCAGCAGCTCACCCAATGCCGCAGTGATATTGCCCTATTGGAGGGCAGCCAGACAGAGACGGTGGAGGCCACCGCCGCTGTCAACGACAAAATTACCGGCCTGAAAACCGAGCTTGCCGCCCTGGAGGCGGAGCGGGGCACAGCCCAGTCCCACATTGAGGATTTGAAGAGCCTACGCACCGCCATGGAAGGGGACAGGGAAAAGAAGCTGGCCCTGGCCAACTCCATCCGGGAGGATACCCAGCGGCTGAACGGCCAGATTTCGGAGCTTTTGGCCCGCCAGCAGGAGAACGATGCCCAGGCCCGGGATATGAACGCCCAAATGGAATCTGCCGTTGCCGACCGGGCACAGACCGAGGCATCCAAGACCCTCTCCCAGCGGGAGGCCCAGGAGAAGAGCAAGGATATCCTGAACATGGAGCGAGCCTGTGCCCTGCTGGAGCAGAAGAAGGTCACCTCCTCCATGGAGGAAAAGCAGATTATCGACAAGCTGTGGGATTCCTACGGCCTGACCCCCAGCACTGCCAAGGAATTCCGGGGGGAAATCGAGTCCATCACTGCCGGAAACCGGCGCATTGGTGAGCTAAAGCGGAAGATTGCCGCCCTGGGAACCCCCAACCTGGGCGCCATCGAGGAATATGCCCGGGTGAACGAGCGCTACAGCTATCTGGCCGCCCAGCGGGACGATGTGCTGACCTCCAAGCGGGAGCTGGAGGGAGTTATCCGGGATATCACCAAGGAAATGACCACCATTTTCGTCACGGAGTTCCAGAAGATTGACCACTATTTCGGCGAGGTGTTTGCCGAGATGTTCGGCGGCGGCAAGGGTCAGCTGATTTTGGAGGATCCGGAGAATCCTCTGACCTGCGGCATCGAAATCCGGGTGCAGCCCCCCGGAAAGCAGGTGAAGACCATCACCCTGCTCTCCGGCGGAGAGAAGGCCTTTGTGGCCACGGCACTGTATTTCTCCATCCTGAAGGTGCGGCCTACCCCCTTCTGCCTGCTGGACGAAATCGATGCCGCCCTGGACGACCGGAACGTGGAGCGCTTCGCCCACTATATGCATAACCTCAGCCAAAAGACCCAGTTTATCGTCATCACCCACCGCCGTGGCACCATGGAGGCATCCAATGTGCTCTACGGCGTTACCATGCAGGAGCAGGGTGTTTCCAGCCTGCTGCGGCTGGATTTGAACCAGATGACTGAAATGCTGGGCATTGGAGAATAAACCGAAAGGAAGAGATACCATGGGATTTTTTGATAAAATCAAGCAGGGGCTGGCCAAAACCAGGGAGGCCATTACCGATACCTGGAATGACGTCTTCTCCGCCTCTGAGCTGGACGATGACTTCTATGACGAGCTGGAGGAGAGCCTGATTCTGGCAGACCTGGGCATGGAGACCGCCTCCAAGGCCACCCAGCGCCTGCGCCAGGCGGTGTCTGCAAAGCACATCCGCCAGGCGGATGAGGCCCGGGAAGAGCTGCGCAGCATCCTGGTGGATATGCTCAACGTGGGCGACCCGGAGCTGAAGCTGAAAACCCTGCCCAGCGTGATTCTGGTGATTGGCGTCAACGGTGTGGGCAAGACCACCACCATCGGCAAAATTGCCAAGCAGCAGGTGGACGCAGGGAAAAAGGTGATGCTGGTGGCAGCGGATACCTTCCGGGCTGCCGCCGCCGACCAGCTGGAAATCTGGGCAGAGCGCAGCGGTGCCTCCATCGTCCGCCAGCATGAGGGGGCGGATCCCGCCTCTGTGGTGTACGACGGCATCCAGTCCGCTTTGGCCAAGGATTCCGATGTGATTATCATCGATACCGCCGGACGGCTGCACAACAAGGTCAATCTGATGAACGAGCTGAATAAAATTCGGCGAATTGTTGACAGGGAGCTTCCCAAAGCCTGCAAGGAAGTTCTGCTGGTGTTGGACGGAACCACCGGCCAGAACGGCCTGATTCAGGCCAAGCAGTTCAAGGAGATTGCCGGTGTCACCGCCATTGCCCTGACCAAGCTGGATGGCACCGCCAAGGGCGGCATTGTCATTGCCGTGGCGGATGTGCTGCAAATTCCGGTGAAGTTCATCGGGGTAGGGGAGCAGGAGGATGATTTGATGCCCTTTGTTGCGGAAGATTTTGTGAAGGCACTGTTTTAAGGAGCAAATATGAAGGTTGTATTGGCAAGCAAAAACAAGCATAAATTAGAGGAAATCAGCAAGATTACCCAGAAGTTCGATATGGAGCTGGTGCTGGAATCCCAGCTGGGGGTGGACATCGACGTAGAGGAGACCGGCTCCACCTTCGAGGAAAATTCCTATCTGAAGGCCGAGGCGGTGATGAAGGCCACGGGACTTCCGGCTTTGGCCGATGACTCCGGCATTGCCGTGGATGCCCTGAATGGGGAGCCGGGCATCTATTCCGCCCGCTATGGCTTTGACGACAGCCTGGACGACTGGGGGCGGCTTCAGCTGCTGCTGAAAAACACCGAGCAGGTGCCGGACGATAAGCGCCAGGCAAAATTCGTCTGCGTGATTACCCTGGTTACCCCCCAGGGGCAGACCATCCAGGCCCGGGGAGAGGTGCATGGAATGCTGCTGCGGGCCCCTGCCGGAGAAAATGGCTTCGGCTATGACCCCATCTTCTACTATCCCCCCTTGGGCAAGTCTCTGGCCCAGGTGACGGCAGAGGAAAAAAATCAGGTTTCCCACCGGGCAAATGCATTGAAGGTGTTTTACGAAAAACTGAAGGAGGCAGGCTATGCTGACAAGTAAGGAAAGGGCGGAGCTCCGTGCCCAGGCCAACCCCATAGAGACTACCCTGATGGTTGGCAAAAGCGGTGTCACCGAGGCGGTAATCGCCGAGGCGGAAAATTTGCTCACCGCCAGAGAGCTGGTGAAGGGCAAGGTGCTGGAGGGCGCATTGCTGTCCCCCCGGGAGGTCAGCGATGCCATTTGCCAGGCCACCGGCGCAGAGGGAATTGCCTGCGTGGGCTCAAAATTTGTGATTTACCGGTTCAGCGAGAAGTGCCAGCAGGAGCGCAACCAGACCGGCCGTGCCAAGCGGAAGGCAACCCCTGTCAGCAAGGCAGACCCGGTGCGCAAGGGCATCCGTGCCCGCCGTCAGGCGGAGAAAAAGGTGCGGGAGCAGCGCAACGCCTACTTTCGGGAGCAGGCTATTGAGAAGGCCATCGAGCGGGACCGGGAGAAGCAGCTCCGCAAGGGAGAAAAATAACACACCCAGAGGGGAGGGCAGGCTATGGAACACATTGGTATTTTCGGCGGGAGCTTCAATCCGCCCCACATCGGACACATTCGGGCAGCCCAAAGCGCCGCACAGCTGCTGGGGCTTACAAAGGTGCTGCTGATTCCGGCCTGTCAGGTTCCCCACAAGGAGCCAGCCGCCGGCGACCCCACACCCTGCCAGCGGCTGGATATGGTGCGCTTGGCGGCTGTTCCCTACCCATTGCTGGAGGCTTCGGACTTGGAAGTCCGCCGGGCGGGAAAAAGCTACACCTGGGATACCATCCAGGCCCTGCAGGGCCAGTACCCCGGTGCGAAATTCACACTGCTTTTGGGCTCGGATATGTTCTGCGGCTTCCAACGGTGGATTCATGCGGACAGCATTGTGCAGGCTGCTGACCTGGCCGTTCTGTCCCGGGGAGAAAAGCGGGAGGCGCAGGAGGTGGCCCGGGCCATGGAGCCTTTGCTGGCCCGGGGAGTTCCGGTGACGGTGGTGCCGAACCCCATTACGGAGATTTCCTCCACCCAGCTGCGCCGCCTTCTGGCCTTTGGCTGCGGAGAGGAATTCCTGCCCCAGGGCGTGGCGGCCTATATCCGGGAAAACCGGCTCTATGATACGGCGGCCAACTGGAAGCAGCTGCCCATGGAGCAGCTGGAGCCCATTGTGGTTCGGCTGCTGAACCCCAACCGGGTGAAGCACGTCCTGGGCTGCCGGGACACCTGCATTGCCCTAGCGAAAAAATGGGGGGCGGACGAAACCAATGCCGCCCGGGCGGGGCTGCTGCACGACATTACAAAGGCTCTGGACGGCCCCCTGCAGTTGACATTGTGCAGGGCCTATGGTAAAATTTTAGACGATTTTTCCCGAAAATATCCCAAAACCCTCCATGCCCTCACAGGCAGTATGGTGGCACAGCGGATTTTTGGGGAGAATGCACAGGTTGTGGCGGCCATCCGCAGCCACACCACCGGCAAGGCCAATATGAGCCTGCTGGAAACCATTGTATATGTGGCGGATTACATGGAGCCAAACCGGGACTTCCCCGGGGTAGAGCGTCTGCGGGCCCTGGCCTTTTCGGATTTGAGGGCGGCGCTGCGGCTGGGACTGGAAACCACCCTGGAGCATTTGAAAAACCAGGGCTGTGAGGTCTCGCCGGAATCCATGGCCGCATTGGAATATTTGAACCGCGCTTGAAGGAGAAAAAGCTATGCTAACACCCAAAGAAATTGCCTATGAAGTAACCCGCTGCCTGGATTCCAAGAAGGGCATGGATATTAAGCTGCTGAAAATCGGCAAGGTCAGCAGCCTTGCGGATTATTTCCTGATTTGCACTGGCACCTCCAACACCCACGTTAGGACCCTGTGCGACTACGCAGAGTACACCATGGAGCAGCTGGGCGAGCCCATGCTGGGCCGGGAGGGCCACCGGGGCAACAGCTGGGAGCTGCTGGACTTTGGCTCCATTGTTGTCCATGTATTCACGGAGGAAGCCCGGAAGTTCTATGATTTGGAGCGGCTGTGGGCGGATGCCGAAGCAGTGAACCTGAATGAAATCATTATCGCCGAATAAGGCGGTTTTAGGAAGGACTGTTCATCATGAACTACGATTTTGCAGAAATCGAGCAAAAGTGGCACAAATACTGGCAGGAGCATGATACCTTCCACACCGATGTGTGGGATTTCTCCAAGCCCAAGTATTATGTGCTGGATATGTTCCCCTATCCTTCCGGTGTGGGCCTCCATGCCGGTCACCCCGAGGGCTATACCGCAACGGATATCATGTCCCGGATGAAGCGGATGCAGGGCTACAACGTGCTGCACCCCATGGGCTATGACTCCTTCGGCCTTCCCGCAGAGCAGTACGCCGTGTCCACCGGCCACCACCCCGACGGCTTTACCCAGGAGAATATCAAGACCTTCTCCAAGCAGCTCCAGGAGCTGGGCTTCGACTATGACTGGTCGAAGATGATTGCCACCTCCGATCCCTCCTTCTATAAGTGGACCCAGTGGATTTTCAAAAAGCTCTACCAGGCAGGCTATGCCAAGCGCATTGAGATGCCCGTCAACTGGTGCGAAGAGCTGGGCACCGTGCTTTCCAACGATGAGGTCATCGACGGCAAGTCCGAGCGGGGCGGCTACCCGGTTGTGAAGAAGAATATGATGCAGTGGGTCATTGACCAGCCCGCCTTTGCAGAGAAGCTGCTGGAGGGGCTGAATGAAATCGACTGGCCCGAATCCACCAAGGAAATCCAGCGCAACTGGATTGGCAAGTCCACCGGTGTAGAGGTGGATTTCCAGCTGGTGGGCGGCGGTGACTTCTCCATCTACACCACCTGCATTGAAACCATCTATGGCATCACCTTTATGGTGCTGGCGCCGGATGGAAAGATTGTCCAGGATTTGATGGACAGGGTGGAAAACCGGGAAGAGGTTCAGGCCTACATTGACGAAACCGTGAAAAAGAGCGACATGGACCGCACCGAGCTGAACAAGGGCAAAACCGGCTGCCCCCTGAAGGGCGTGTATGCCATTAACCCTGTCAACGGCAAGCAGGTGCCGGTGTTCATCGGTGATTTCGTCCTGGCAAGCTACGGCACCGGTGCGGTTATGGCAGTGCCCAGCCACGACCAGCGGGACTTCGAGTATGCCATTGCCCACAATATCCCCATGATTCAGGTAATCGAGGGCCGGGACGTGTCCCAGTGCGCCTTTGAAAAGCAGGACTATCTGGGCAAGGGCTGCCGCCTGTGCAATTCCGAGGAGTTCACCGGCCTGACCGTGGAGGAAGCCAAGGAGGCCATTACCGAAAAGCTGGAAAAGATGGGTGTCGCCCGCCGGAAGGTGAACTATCACTTCCGGGAGTGGATTTTTGCCCGCCAGCGCTACTGGGGCGAGCCGGTTCCCTGCGTGT
>UROL01000063.1 GCA_900549495.1 uncultured Eubacteriales bacterium
TCCAGCCGTGCTTTCAGACTGGAAACCGTCTCATAGGGCGGTGTGAAAAAACCTGTCTTTTCATAAACATGCCGGACAAACCAGTCCGTCCGCCTATGCTCACCTTTCACATAAAAGCAGCCGCAGAATGTCCCGCCGGGCTTCAAAACCCGATAAACCTCCCGATAAGCGGCCTCCTTGTCCGGGAAAGCGTGAAAGCCGTTCAGCGACAAAACGATGTCAAAGGTATCGTCCCCATAGGGAAGCGCACCCACATCGCCCTGCTGGAAGGTTACGTTGTTCAGCTTCAGCCGGTTCGCCTTTTCCTGTGCCTGCCCCATCATATCCGCCGAGTAATCAAGGCAGGTGATGTCTGCCTCCGGCATGGTCTGATAAACCGGCATGGTCAGAATGCCGGTTCCCACCGGCACCTCCAGCAGCCTGCCGGAGAAATGCTCCGGAATACCGGACAGTGCTTTTTCCAGATAGTCGTCGTTTTCCGCCTTGTTCATAGCCCATACTAAACGGCACACCGCTTTCCCGCTCAGAGTAGAGCAGGTGATCATGCCGTCATAAAAATTGTTTCCGCCCGTCATTCGGTACGCACTGCGAATGGCTTCTTTTCGTTCCATAGTTTTTCCTCCGTGCTTTAGTCTTCACACGACCGTTTCCGGCCTTATTTCTCCCCAATATCACGATTTTTGCAAATGTTCTTGCCTGATTTTCTCATTTCCGTGCCGTGATGCACAGCCAGCTTTTCTTTTTGTGTATCCGGACATCGTGAAAGCCCGCCTGCTCCAGATACGCCTTTAATTCAATGTCCTTGTAGATGGTCATGCCGCCGATGATTTTCGTCCACTTCTCATCCTTGTCCGTGTCGCCATTGCTTTCATTGCAGATGAGGAATGTCCCGCCGGGCTTCAGCACCCGATAAACCTCCCGGAAGCATTGGGGCAGGTCAGGCCAGAAATAGACGGTTTCAAAGGCCGTCACCGCATCGAACCAATCCTTCGCAAAGATGATTTGCTCCACGCTGCCCTGCCACACCACGCAGCGCCCCTCCTGAATTGCGGTTTGGTTGAGGCTTCGAGCCTTCTCCACACTGACGGGCGAATAGTCGATGCCCTTGACAATGCCCTGCGGGCATTTTTTCAGCAGCCTTTTCATGTTCGCCCCGCCGCCGCAGCCGCAGTCCAGCACCCTGGCATCCGGCGCAAGCTCCAAAAATTGAAGCCCCCACCGGGCCACGGCGCTGTGCCCGACATTCATCATAGCGACCATAATTTTCCCGCCAAAGCCTACGGGCTTGCGGGTGTTTTCAAAGAATGACATATCATACCTCCATTTTTACACACTCGGCATAGGTCAGCGGGAATGAGGCTTTCAGCACAATGCTTTTCCGCACCGCCCAGCCGTTTTCCCGGAGAAATGCCAGGTATTCGTGGCTTGTCCACTTGCTGCGGAGCGGAAAGCCCGCCAGCTTCATAAAAAATGCTTTGACATTTCCACGGAAGTCATTACCGGCATGAGTAAAGGTCGGTGCAACCAGTATACCGTCCTCTTTCAGCACCCGCCGAATTTCTGCCAAGGCTCGCTCTGGTTCCGGTACAATGTGCAAAGCATTGGACACAATTACCACATCGAAAGACTGGTCAGCATAGGGCAGATGGAACATATCCTGCACGGAAAAATGTAGCTTTATAGACTGAACGCCCTGTTTCGCCTGTTTGATCATCTCTTGGGATGCATCGGTAGCTTCAATATGGTCCGCAGAGCGGACGATATGCTTGGCAATCAGCCCTGTGCCGGTGGCAAGCTCCAGCACCTGCTTGTGCCGCACCACAGGATAGATTAGAGAATACATTTGCTTATATGCCTTGTGGTCTTTCTTCATAAAGTGGTCATAGATTTTCGCTGTGCGATCCCAAAATGTTTTCTTCATAACATCCCTCCTATGCAGTAGTTAGCTTTGACTAACTCGCTGCCTTTTGAAAAGCCGCCAGACGGCAGCTTTTCGATTTAATCAAATAATTCCCTGCAAGCGCCGTACACCAGGGTTTCCAACACCTGCGGGTACAGTTCTCCAATCTGCTCCTTGTGGGAAACAGTCAGAATCAGTCCCCGCACCGTGGCGGCAGCCAAGGAGATGCCACGATTCGGCACAAGGTCATATTTCTCCAAAAGCAGACGGATGTGGGTCTCGTCATCGTGGTAATGGACATTTTTGACGTCATCCGGCAGCCTCTGCAAAAGCAGCTTTGCATCGTTTTCAATGAAAACCATGTCGCCGGTATCAGACAGTCGCCGACAGACGGCAAGAACCGCCCTTGCCGCCCGCTCCGGCGGCGGGAAACTGCCAGCTTCGCTCAGTGCATGGTCAGCCACTGCGTAAAGGTCGGAGTGAATGCTCTCCAAAACCGCAAAGAAAAGCAGTTCCTTGGATTCGTAGAATTTATAGAACGAGCCCTTCCCAATGCCCACCGCCTTCGTCAGCTGATCCACGGAGGTTTTCTTCATCCCCAGCGTGACAGCGCAATGTCTCGTTTCCTTCAGCAACGCCTTGCGGAGCTGCTCGGTCTCGTAATCGGTAAATGCCAAGCTCACGCCTCCTTAAATATGACCACTTTGGTTTATCCGGTCATATTATACCGCACTTCTTTCCGTTTTGCAAGAGGTGCGGGGAAAAAAGCACGACGATTGCGTGAATGCACTCCCTCATGCTGTGCTCCCGCTGCTTCGGTGTTTACGCATTTGGAACGATTTCAATGTTTCCAACACCTTTTTACCATATTTCGCTCTTTTACACTGTCCACGCATGAAGCGGGAAAGCGCCAAGCGCATGACGGAATTTATCCGCTCTGTGCAAGGCGCATAAGGAAACGATTTGACCACAAAATTCCCCCATTTTGGTCAGAATTGTGGTCAAGCGAAAAGCGACTTAAAAACTCGCAACTTTTCAGCTGCAAAATCCAGCTATTTCCCGGAAAGCAAAAGAAATCCCGCACCAAAACTGGTGCGGGACTGGTGGGGGAAGGTGGATTCGAACCACCGAAGCGATAAGCAGCAGATTTACAGTCTGTCCCCTTTGGCCACTCGGGAATTCCCCCATATGAAATTGCTCTTTGTGAAAACGCTGGAGCCGGTAGACGGACTCGAACCCCCGACCTGCTGATTACAAATCAGCTGCTCTACCAGCTGAGCTATACCGGCGGCTCACGCGGAACGATAGTATTATACCACGGGTTTTGGAAATGTCAAGCATAAATTCTCTCTATTTTTCATCTTTTCCGGAAGCGGCGGAAAGGAGCGAAATTGGTACCGCTGTGCACCACGGCCAGGCCCACAAAAACCAAACCTTCCAGGCGGAGCCGGGGGATATTCAAAAATATTTTCCCCAGTCCCTTGACAAATGGGGCACAGAAGACTATACTTCTATTTGACAACAATAGTTGTCAAATAGACAATGTTCATTGTCATACGGAGGTGCCAAATGGTACTGCGAAACCGTCTGAAGGTGTACAGAGCCGCATTGGATATCAATCAGCAGGAGATGGGGCGCTTGTGCGGCGTATCCCGGCAAACCATCAGTCTGATTGAGCGGGGGGATTATTCCCCATCCATCACCCTGGCTCTGACGATTGCAAAGGTATGCGGCGTAACCGTGGAGGAAATTTTCTACTTACAGGAGGAAACCGAAAATGAAGGATGATGCAATCCGGAAAACCAACCGCAAGGCGCTGCCTGTGTTTTTGCTTGTTTTGGCCGGAAGCATGGCCATTGGCGGAGTGGCCGGTTATGGCGCTGCCAAGTACGGACTTGACACATTGGCAGGGACAATGAAGGCCGCAGGGGCGCTTTTCGGAACACATATCGCCCCATGGCTGATGCTGGTGGTGGCAGTCCTTGTACCGGTGGTCTGCCTTCCCATTTATAAGCAGGCCAGGAAGCTGGCTGTTGCCTGGGACGGCGAAGAGGAGGAAGTCTCCGATGCCATCGACAGAAAGCTCTCCATTATTATCTGGGTGTCCAGCGCTGCGTTGGTATTCTCCTATTTTCTCATTGCCGCATCCTATTCCGGGGGCTTTGCCGCATTTGACAGCAAACAGCAGGTTATTGCCTTGTTCATTGGCATTGCCGCCTTCTTCGGCATTATGGCGGAGGCTATCCTCATTCAGCAAAAATGTGTGGATACCGTCCGGCAGACCAATCCGGAAAAGAAGGCATCCGTCTATGATATGCAGTTTCAGAAGAAGTGGATGGACAGCTGCGATGAGGCCGAAAAAATCATGATTGGCAAGTGTGCCTACAAAGCCTACTCCGCCACAAATGTGGTCTGCACGGCACTGTCCGTCGTGCTGGCGATCTGTTCTCTTGTACTGGGCATCGGGTTTTTACCCTCCTTTGCGGTTTGCCTGATTTGGCTTGTCAATCTGTCGGTGTACTGCAAGGAAGCCATGCGCTATTCAAAAGCCGGGACAAAAATCTCCTGAATATCCCTGGGAGGATATGCAAATGAACAGCCTTTACCTTATTTTGCTGGCACTGTTCCTCCTTGTAATCATCCCACAGATGACACAGCGGAGAAATCTGGCAGCAGTCAGGCATATTTTGAATCTGAAAAAACAGAACAAGGAGAATCCTGCCATGAAAGAGCTTGCAAAGCAGTTTATCGGAAAAGAGTGCATCATCTACACCATTACTTCCACCGGCGGCGACATACAGGGCATCATCAAGGAAGTGACTGACGGCGGCATGGTCATTGAGCGGAAGCCAAGCGGGCTTGAGATTATCAACCTGGATTTTGTCACCCGCATCCGGCAGTATCCGGTAAAGAAAAACGGAAAGAAAAAGGGCCTCGTATTGGACTGAACAGAATACCCGGCAAAATCCAAGTGTATTTTTGCAGCTGCAACTGTCAGTTGACATATTGAATAGCCCAGGTTGGTGGTTCGCAACTTCGCCAAATGCTAAAATACAAGCACAACAAAGTCAACAGGAGGATACATATGATTTTTGCCGACAAGCTGATATTGCTGCGAAAAAAAGCAGGTTGGTCGCAAGAGGAACTGGCTGACCAAATGAATGTAACACGACAATCCGTCTCAAAATGGGAGGGCGCACAATCCATTCCAGACCTGGAAAAAATGATACGCCTTTCCGAACTATTTGGAGTAAGCACCGATTATTTGTTAAAGGACGAAATCGAAGAAGCTGAGCACACCACCCCATCCAATGATGCGCCCTCGCTAAGGCGGGTATCTATGGAGGAGGCAAACGCTTTTCTTTCCATAAAGCAAGGGACAGCGAAAACCATAGCCAGTGCCGCCTTTTTGTGTATCTTATCTCCAGTTGCCCTTTTGATATTGGGAGCAATCAGCGAGAGCACAGCAGGTGTCCTGGGCGAAGATATTGCCGGTGGAATCGGAATGATTGTTCTTATTGTTCTGATAGCAATCGCCGCCGCAATGTTTATAGCAAGCGGCAGCAAAACCGCCCCCTTTGCATATTTGGAAAAAGAACAGTTTGAAACCCAGTATGGCGTCAGCGGAATGGTAAAAGAGCGCAAAGCGCAATACAAGGATTTGCACACGAAATATACGATTGCGGGAGCTAGTTTGTGCATCGCTGCCCTGATCCCCCTTTTTATGGGAGCAATCATTGACGCTGATAACGACCTGCTTCTAACAATCATGCTTTCGCTTTCCTTTTTCATTGCGGGCTTGGGCGTGATTTGCTTTATCCGGACGGGTATCATATGGGCAAGCTATGAAAAGCTGCTGCAAGAGGGCGAGTACTCTAAAGGAAGCAAGGGGGAATCGGCTTTTTCATCTGCCGTTTATAGGGCGTATTGGTTAATTGCAACGGCAGCTTATTTAAGCTACAGCCTGTCAACAAATCATTGGGGGCAGAGCTGGATAATTTGGGTCGTCGCAGGAGTACTATTTCCTGCTGTCATTGCAATTACCAATGCTGTTGAGAAAAAATCAAAATAATATTTTGCAAAAAATGCGTTTCACCGCTTGTGAGAAACCCATTCGCTGTTTGTGGGGAAGACAAATTCCGCAAAATGTGCTATCCTTTTCTGTGAGGTGAGTGGAATGGATCCGGTAAAGATTGGAAAATTTATCGCCGCTTTGCGGAAGGAGCAGAAGCTGACCCAGGAGCAGCTGGGAGGAAAGCTGGGGGTGACCAACAAAACCGTTTCCCGCTGGGAAAACGGCAACTATATGCCCGATGTTGAAATGCTGTCGCTGCTGTCAAAGCAATTCGGCGTCAGCATCAACGAGCTAATCAGCGGGGAGCGGCTTCTGGCGGAGGATTTCCGGGAGGCTGCGGACAGCAATCTTGTAACGGCGCTGAACAACAGCACCTTTACCCTGGACGAGAAGATAGCCTTCTTTAAGAAAAAGTGGCTCCATGAGCACATCGCCGCCATCGTCCTGTGTGTTGGGGCGTGGCTGGGGCTTGTCGTCTGGATTGCGGTAAAAATACAGGGCAGCGATGCCTGTATGCTGGGCGCAGTCGGCGGTATGGCGGCAATTCTTTTCTATCTGGTGCTGTATAACCGCATGATGGCATACGTGGAGCGCCACGCATATCGGAACGTACCGGGCCGGGAAGAAAAGGGGCAGCGGTAATTTGATAAGGCGGATGCCCGGAACCGGCAGGCCCCATGGCAGGGTCTGCCGGTTTTGTTTCTGTCTGCACAAAAAATTTCCAAACTCTCTTACATCCTTATTGCGCCCGGCGTTTTCCTGTGCTATAGTATTGGTGTACATGCCAAGAGAGCAAAATCCGCACCGGCAAGGTTGGCTGCGCCATCGTCGAATTCAGGCAGGAGGAAGCGGCGGGCGGTCATGCCGGATTTTGCCGATACGGGAGCTCCCGTCATGCAGAGCTCCCCTGTTTCCTGCGGCGGAATGCCGATAGAATAAACCACTACATTTCACTTTAAGGAGGCCACGAAGATGAAGAGGAGTTTTGCCATATTGCTGGCTGCGGCGCTGCTGCTGTGCCTGCTGCCGGGAATGGCGCTGGAAGCGAAGGCGGAAACCATCCGCAACACATGTCCTTTCTGTTACAAGATGGTAGATCTTGAGATTACAGGATTCGACCGATTCAACGACGATTATCATTATGTAATTTACAAATGTCCACTCTGCGGTAAAGGCACCCATGCCCTATTTGTTGACAATCCAATCGGCTATCACTCTGGCGGCGCCGAAACGCCGACCTGCACCACGGGCAAAACCTGCGCCAAGTGCGGCACTCAATACGGCAAACTCGGTCACGACTGGGGCGCATGGCAATCCAGGGGCAACAACAGTGCGCATTACCGCACCTGCCAGCGTGACGGCTGCGATGCGGAGGAAACCGCAAGCTGCTCCGGCGACAGCAGGGCGACCTGCATTGAGCTGGGAATCTGCACTACCTGCGGCGGGCGGTACTACCGCGCACATGCCTTCCTTGCGCATCCGAACTGGGATTCGGATGCCGAAAACCACTGGCTTAGCTGCACCGTCTGCCGCAAAGCGAAAACTCAGGTGGGCGCACATTTCTTCGTTCAGGGCACCCTTAGCTCGTGCCTTAAGTCCGCAGCCACCTGCGTTTCTCCGCCCGTGTACTACACAAACTGCGCTTACTGCTACCACAAGGGAACGGATACTTATCTATCCACATGGGAACGACCTGACCCGAACAACCACGACCTGGTGCACCACGACGCAAAAGCGCCCACCTGCACCGAAATTGGCTGGGAGGAATATGACGCCTGCCAGCGTGAGGGCTGCACTTACACCACCAAGGTGGAGCTCCCTGCCCTGAAACACAATCTGGCGCACCACGACGCCAAAGCCCCCACCTGCACCGAAATCGGCTGGGAGGAATACGATACCTGCTCCCGCTGCGATTACACCACCAAGGTGGAGCTCCCTGCGCTGAAACACAATCTGGTACATCACGATGCCAAAGCCCCCACCTGCACCGAAATCGGCTGGGAGGAATACAATACCTGCTCCCGCTGTGATTACACCACCTATCAGGAGCTCCCTGCGCTGAAACACAATCTGGTACACCACGATGCCAAAGCCCCCACCTGCACCGAGATTGGCTGGGAGGAATACGATACCTGCTCCCGCTGCGACTTCACCACCTATCAGGAAATCCCTGCCCTGAAACACAATCTGGTACATCACGATGCCAAGGCTCCCACCTGCACCGAAATTGGCTGGGAGGAATACAATACCTGCTCCCGCTGCGACTACACCACCTATCAGGAAATCCCTGCCCTGAAACACAATCTGGCACATCACGACGCCAAGGCCCCCACCTGCACCGAAATCGGCTGGGAGGAATACGATACCTGCTCCCGCTGCGATTACACCACCAAGGTGGAGCTCCCTGCCCTGAAACACAATCTGGCGCACCACGACGCCAAAGCCCCCACCTGCACCGAAATCGGCTGGGAGGAATATGATACCTGCTCCCGCTGCGATTACACCACCAAGGTGGAGCTCCCTGCCCTGAAACACAATCTGGCGCACCACGACGCCAAAGCCCCCACCTGCACCGAAATCGGCTGGGAGGAATACGATACCTGCTCCCGCTGCGATTACACCACCTATCAGGAAATCCCTGCGCTGAAACACAATCTGGTGCACCACGATGCCAAGGCCCCCACCTGCACTGAGATTGGCTGGGAGGAATACGATACCTGCTCCCGCTGCGACTACACCACCTATCAGGAAATCCCTGCCCCCGGGCACGATTATGCCGAAGAGGTCATCAAGCCCACCTGCGAAAAGGACGGCTACACGCTGCACACCTGCAAAAAATGCAATGACAGCTATAAGGATCACTGGACGCAGATGCGGATGCACTGGTATGGCGAATGGACGAATAACGGCGACGGCACGAACAGTGCAGCCTGCAAGCGTGAGGATTGCAACCACGTCGGCAAGACCCAATGCGCCATCGTCGAATTCAGGCAGGAGGAAGAGGCCCTCACGCTCTGCCCCATATGCGGCAATGTGAGCGATGGCACGCATCTGGCGCTGGTTAAAGAAGTGACGGCGGAGGGCAAGCATCTGCCCCAGGGCGAGCCGGTGCTGCGCATGGGTGAAATTGCGAACGGCAATACCCTGCTGAGCGTCTGCTTTGAATATTCCGGCAAGCTCACCCAGCCGAAGGGCCAGGTGAAGGTTACGCTGCCCGCCGAGCTGCTGAACGGCGTTACCCTGGCGCTGCTGAATGCCGACGGTACGGAAGTTAATCTACCCTACACCGTGGAAGGGGAAAACGCAGTGTTCACGCTGGACTTTGGCGATGCAGAGATTCCCGCTGTGCTGATTCGCCGGATACCGACAGCGGAATAATCCCATTTCATAGCGTTTAAGGCCGTTGCAGAATTCCTGTTCTGCAACGGCCATTATTATTTCTTAGCACCAAAAATCCGCTCCCGGAGATATCCGCTGAAATCTGGGAAGGAAGCGATTTCCGGCACAGGGACGAAAGCGCTGCGGCGGCTGTAACCAGCCTTGTTTTCCCGCATTGCCCTTTTCGCTGCTGTTTTTCCTCTGCCTGTGCGAAATTTTCCTTGAAAAGCGGCGGTAAAAATGGTATTATCTATAGTTGAGAAGTTATCAAATTCAGGAGAATTGCCATGAATACCAAAACCACTGTGATATCCCAGGAGCAGCTGGAGGGCCAGTTTGGCTACTGCGATAAAATTGCATCCCACTGGGCGCAAATGGGCATCACCCCCACCGCCTATGTGGAGACCTACGGCTGCCAGCAGAATGAGGCGGACTCGGAGAAGCTCCGGGGATATCTGAGCCAGTGCGGCTATGCCATCGGCACCCAGGCCGAAGGGGCGGACGTGGTGATTATGAACACCTGCGCCATCCGGGAGCACGCCGAGCAGCGGGTGTTCGGCAACCTGGGGGCCCTGACCCACACCAAGCGCCGCCACCCGGGGCAGAAGATTTTCCTGTGCGGCTGCATGGCAGGGGAGGAGAAGGTAGCCAAGCGGGTGCGGGAGAGCTATCCCCATGTGGATGGGGTGTTTTCCACCCATCACCTGTGGCAGTTTCCTGAAATTCTATACAGCGTGCTGACAACGGGGAAGCGGGTCTTCTACGTCCAGGATGAGCCCGGCTCCATCGCCGAGGGCATCCCCCAGGTGCGGGACTCCGGCCTGAAAGCCTGGGTATCCATTATGTACGGCTGCAACAATTTCTGCACCTATTGCATCGTCCCCTATGTCCGGGGCCGGGAGCGCAGCCGTCAGCCGGAATATATTTTAGAGGAATGCCGCCGGTTGATTGAAAACGGTGCCAAGGAAATCACCCTTTTGGGGCAGAACGTCAACTCCTACGGAAAGGATTTGGGCATCGGCATGGATTTTGCTGACCTGCTGGCCCGGATTGCCCAGCTGCCCGGAGATTTTCTGATTCGCTTTATGACCAGCCACCCCCGGGACGCTTCCCAAAAGCTTTTCGACACCATGGCCCGCTATCCCAAGATTGCAAAGCAGCTCCACCCTGTCTCTTATACACATCTGACGCTGCCGACGAA
>UROL01000064.1 GCA_900549495.1 uncultured Eubacteriales bacterium
TCCTTCACCTGCTCCAATTTCAGCCCCAGCTTGCGGATAGCGTTGGCGCACTCGGCCAGCTCCTCCCGGGCGGCGGCCCCCTTCATGGCGATTACCCGCCCCCCCACCTTTACATAGGGGGCGGTAAGCTCCAGCAGGATATTCAGCCGTGCCACGGCCCGGCTGGTGGCAATGTCATACTGCTCCCGGCGGTCTGCCACTGCCTCCTCTGCCCGGGCGGTGAGGCAGGTGGCCCGGATGCCCAGCTGAGGCAGAATCTCCTCCAGCCAATGCACCCGCTTGCCCAGGCTGTCCAGCAAGGTGACCTCCAACTGGGGGCAGCCAATGGCCAGGGGCACCCCGGGGAAGCCTGCGCCGCAGCCCACGTCTATCAGCTGCAGACCCGACAGGTCGCCGCAGGTCAGCACCGTCAGGCTGTCCAGCAGGTGGAGCTTTGCCACCTGCTCCGGCTGGGTGATGGCGGTGAGGTTCATCACCTGGTTCTGTTGAATAACGGCCCGGCCAAAGGCGCACAGGGTTTCCTTCTGGCTGTCGCTCAGGGCCAGCCCCAGGCCGGGCAGGCCGCTGTTCAGGGTTTCCAGCATACAATCCATATCAGTACTGTTCCTTTGCATTGACAATGCCGCTTAAATCCACCTGGGTCTCGTCGTAGGGGTCGAACCGCTCCTCCACCACAACCAGGGCGGGGAGCACCACCTCCTGGATGTGCCAGTTCACCAGCAGGTCGCAGACCTCGCCATAGGAGGCCACACCGGCGGTTTCGCCGCTGGCCTTCAGGTAGGCATCGTTGATGGTGTCGGCCAGATTGGTGGCCAGGGCGTTCCGGTGGCTGCGGAAGAAAGCCTCATACTGCTCCATATCCTGGCGCAGGTATTGGTTTACGTTGCCGTCGATGCGGCTGGCCGCCTCTGCCGCCTGGCGCACCAGCTGGGGGTCGATGGTGGTGGACTTGCCCACACTGGCCAGAGCGGTATAGCAATAGCGGTAGGCCATGAAATAGGCGGAGTACTGGTATTGCAGGTTGGGGTTGAAGGAGCAGGCCAGAAAGGCGGCGAAATTGGCATCCCGCTCCGAGGCGATGCACATCCGGTGGGCCATCTCGTGGCACATGGTAAAGGGCAGCGCCGAGGCGGGAATCTGGGGATTCACCGCCGCCTCGCCGGTGAGGGGGAAGGTAAAGCCGGTGATGCCCATGGAGCTGTACATATCCGCCCAGCCCAGCTTCTTCACCGGCAGGGTGGAGCCGGCGAACACCGGATAGAACCGCTGATAGGTCAGGTACTGGAAGCCCATCCCCGCCCGGCTGGCCAGGGTATCGAAATCCTCGAAGCTGAGATAGCCCTGGGCATCCCGGCCCGCCTGGGCAGCCATGACGTTGGCCTGACTCTGGTAGTACTCTGTGGCATCCACAATCTCCTCCAGGGTGCAGCCGGTTACGTCCATCCGCAGGTCGGCGGACAGGTCACCGGCATGGTAGTTCATGCCGTATACCAGGGTATGGAGCATAAAAACGAAGCTGCCGGCTGCCAGAACCCAGCCGAACCACTGGATGACGCTTTTCTTGGTGACAATCACCACCACCAGCGCCGCAATCACCACCACCAGCAGCGCCGCCGCCAGCAGCTGCCAGATCAGAAAATCCACCTGGCTGCTCCACTGGGCCAGGGTCTGCTCCAGGGTGCGGATGACATAGGGATAGACCATGTCCACCAAAGCGGCGAACTGCTTGCCGTACTGGGAAAGGGCGTAGGTAATACCGGCAAAAATTGCCGCCGTCAGATATCCACGCAGATGTTTCAAGGGGAATCCTCCTTATGGGTCTCGGCCCGGCTTGGCCCGGGCCGCAAAATGCGTATAATAATATAGGATAGTATAACACATTTCTATGGGATTGTCTCTTATTATTTTATGAATTTTTTGCATTCCCCAGGGTTCATAATTTGGTGGTTGTATTTTTCCGGAAAATCAGGTAAAATAGACGGATAAATCACACAACGGAGGAAATCAGGCCATGGCTTGGCTGGAAATTACCATTGATACCGCCGCCCATCCGGTGGAGGCGGTGGCAGAGGAGCTGACAAAGTGGGGCTTCTCTGACCTGGTTATCGAAGACCAGGAGGAATTCGAAACCTTTTTGCAGGAGAATCGGGCCTGCTGGGACTATATCGACGAGACGCTGCAAAAAAAGCTACAGGGGCTCTCCCGCATCAAGCTCTACCTGGAGCAGTCCCAGCCAAAGCAGCTGCGCCGGTTGGAGGACTATGCCGCCTCCGCCGGGCTGCACCTCACCGTGGCGCCCCTGGCCGAAACCGACTGGGAGCAGAGCTGGAAGGAAAACTACCCGCCCCAGGAGGTAGGCCAGACCCTGGTGGTGCTGCCCTACTGGCTGGCTGGGGACTATACCGGCACCCGGCTCCCGGTGATTCTGGACCCGGGGCTGACCTTCGGCACCGGTGCTCACCCCTCTACCCAGATGGTGCTGGAAACCATGGAGGCCCGGATTGCCCCGGGGGCCGCCTGCCTGGATCTGGGCAGCGGCAGCGGCATTCTGTCCATCGCCGCCCTGCGCCTGGGGGCCGCCCGGGCCCTGGGGGTGGACATTGACGCCAAGGCAGAGGGCATTGCCCGGGAAAACGCCGGCTACAACGGCTTCGCCGCCCCGGCCTTCACCGCCCTCACCGGCAGCGTCACCGCCGACCACCGGCTTATGGAGCAGCTGGCCGGGGAGCACTGGGACGTGGTGCTGGTAAACATTGTGGCAGACGTCATCATCACCCTGGCTCCGGTGCTGCCCCGGCTGATGGACAAGAGCACCCTGCTGATCTGCTCCGGTATTCTGGACACCCGGCTGGCGGAGGTCACCGCCGCCCTGTCCGCCGCAGGCATCGCCGTCACCGGCCACCGGGCCAAGGAGGACTGGCGCTGCATCACCGGAACGCTGAAATAAGGAGTATCCCCTATGCGAATCACTTACAAAACCCGCCGCACCCTCCACCGGGTGGGCACGGTGGTGGTGCTGGTGGCGCTGCTGCTGGCACTGTGCAGCTTCTGCTGGAATATCTGGGTGGCCCGGTATGTGGTATACACCCGGGAGGGCGCAACCCTGGACTTCAACCGGGATCCCCTGCCCTCCAACTACAAATTCGCCACCCCGCCCCAGGCCGACGACAGCGTATCCATCTTCTATAACGAAGGCTCCGACGCCGTGGAGCTGACCCAGGAGCTTACCCCGGTCATCGGCTATTACATCGACTATGACATGCTCAAAAGCACCAGCACCGAGGAAATCAAGACGGATCTGAACCGTCTGAAGGCCGGTACGCCCATTATGGTGGAGCTGAAGGGGGGCTACGGCTCCTTCTACTACACCTCCGGCCTTACCGGTGCCGTCAGCTCCGCCAGTGTGAACGTCACGGCGGTGGACGAGCTGATTCAGTACATCCGCAACAAGGGCTTCTATATGATTGCCAAAATCTCCGCCTTCCGGGACTACGACTTCGGCAACCGGAACGTCACCTCCGGCCTGTATATGAAGAGCCGGGCGGGCCTGTGGATGGACAGCGGCGGATGCTTCTGGCTGGATCCCACCAGCGCCAACACCCTGAGCTGGGTGGCCTCCATTGTCAACGAGGTAAAGGGCCTGGGCTTCAGCGAGGTGGTGCTGGACAATTTCCGCTTCCCGGCAGAGACGGACAAATATATCTTCAACGGCAGTATGGAGGACGCCATTACCGCCGCCGCCACCACCCTGATGGCCAGCTGCGGCACAGATAGCCTGGTGGTGTCCTTCTGCGGCGCTACCACCGCCTTCCCCCTGCCCGAGGGCCGCAGCCGCCTGTACCTGTCCGGGGTTCAGGCCGGAGAGGTGGCGGCCAAGGCCGCCCAGGTGACCTTCGAGAATCCCGAGGCCCGGCTGGTCTTCATCTGCGATACCAACGACACCCGATTCGATTCCTACTCCGTTCTGCGGCCCCTATCCGTGGCCGAGGGCCTGGAGGCCCAGAAGGCGGATATGGAAGGAACCAACTGATGGCATAAAAATTTCCAAAGCAGGAGGCGCAATATGCTGCCTGAGCAATTTTTAATCCGGATGGAGCAGCAGCTGGGGGCCCAGTTCCCGGAGTATCTCCAATCCCTCCAGCGCCCCCGGGCGGTGGCCCTGCGGTTTAACCCCCAAAAGGGGGAGCCGCCCCAGCTGCCCTTCCTCCGGGAGCCGGTGCCCTGGGAGCCCATGGGATTTTATTATGACCCCCAGGCCCGGCCCGGCCTGCATGGATACCATGAGGCGGGCGTATATTACCTACAGGAGGCCAGCGCCATGGCCCCGGCGGCCCTGCTGGACCCCCAGCCCGGGGAGCGCATCCTGGATTTGTGCGCCGCCCCCGGGGGCAAATCCACCCAGATTGCCGGGCGGATGCAGGGCAAGGGGCTGCTGGTGAGCAACGAAATCAGCCCCAAGCGGGCCAAGGTGCTCTCCCAGAATATCGAGCGCATGGGCATTGCCAATGCGGTGGTCACCAGCGAAAGCCCCGCCGCTCTGGCAGAGCGGTTCCCGGAGTTCTTCCACCGGGTTATGGTGGATGCCCCCTGCTCCGGGGAGGGGATGTTCCGCAAGGAGGAGGCTGCCGTCACCGATTGGAGCCCGGAAAACGTGGAAATGTGCGCCCGGCGGCAGGCAGAAATTCTGGACTGCGCCGCCAGGCTCCTGTGCCCCGGGGGGCGGATGGTCTACTCCACCTGCACCTTCGCCCCGGCTGAGGACGAGGGGGCGGTGACGGAATTCCTGGCCCGGCACCCGGAGTTTACCCTGGAGCCGGTGGCGGCCCCCTGGTTCCAGGAGAGCGCCCCGGGAATGTACCGCCTTTGGCCCCACAAGCTGCTGGGGGAGGGACATTTTGTTGCGGTGCTGCGTAAGATGGGCTGTGGGGAGCATCCCCTGCCAGAGGCCAAGGCCCAGCCCCTGCCGGAGCTTTGGCAGTCCTTTGCCCAGGAGCTGGGCATCTCCCTGCCCCCGGGCAGAGCCGCCCGGTTTGGGGACACCCTGTTCTGGATGCCCCGGGAAATGCCGGAGCTGGACGGCCTGCGGGTACTCCGCCCCGGCCTGGAGCTGGGGGAGATAAAGAAGGGCCGCTTCCAGCCCGCCCATGCCCTGGCCCTGTGGCTGCACATCGCCCCGGAGGAATGCTCCCTGGCCCCGGATTCCCGGGAGCTGGCGGCCTATCTCCACGGCGAGTCCCTGCAAAGCAGCCAGCGGGGCTGGGTGCTGGTGAAGGTGGGGCCCTATTCCCTGGGCTGGGGCAAGGGGGACGGCTCCCAGCTGAAAAACCACTACCCCAAGGGACTGCGGAAATAATTCTTTACAGCTTCGGTTTTCTATGCTATTATAAGATGACATCTGGACATTTTGCCTGAAATTATCGCAAGGAGAGGATAGTCCTTGGCAATATACGAAATCCACGGCGGCCACACTCTGAACGGCTCCGTCACCATCAGCGGCGCGAAGAACGCCGCTGTAGCAATCCTTCCTGCGGCGCTGCTGGTTAACGGCAAATGCCGCATCGAGAATGTGCCGGATATTTCCGACGTCCATATCCTTCTTGACATTCTCAGGGGCATGGGGGCGGATATCCGTTTCCCGGAGCCCCATGTGGTGGAGATTGATTCCACTGCCGTCCACTGCACCGAGCCGGATAAGAATCTGGTGCAGGAGATGCGGGCCAGCTACTACCTGATGGGCGCACTGCTGGGCCGGTTTGGCCGGGCCCATGTGGCGCTGCCCGGCGGCTGCAATTTCGCCTCCCGGCCCATCGACCAGCACATCAAGGGCTTCCTGGCCCTGGGTGCCGAGGTGGACGAAAACGAGGATTATGTGGCCCTGAAGCCCGGCCCCGACGGCTTGCAGGGCAGCCGCATCAGCCTGGACATGGCCTCCGTAGGGGCCACGGTGAACATTATGATTGCCGCCACCCTGCTCCCCGGCCAGACCATCATCGAAAATGCGGCCAAGGAGCCCCACATTGTGGATTTGGCCAACTTCCTGAACACCATGGGCGCCCGGATTTCCGGTGCCGGTACCGACACCGTGAAGATTCGGGGGGTCAACTCCCTCCGGGGGGGCACCTACGCCATCATTCCCGACCAGATTGAGGCCGGTACTTATCTGGCTGCCGTCACCGCCGTGGGCGGCAACGTGCTGGTGCAGAATGTGATTCCCAAGCACTTGGAGTGCATCACCGGCAAATTGCAGGATATGGGAGCCAAGGTCATCCCCTTCGACGACTCCATCCGCATTATCCGCAGCGGCCGTCTGCGCTCCTCCACCGCCAAAACCCGGCCCTACCCCGGCTTCCCCACGGATATGCAGGCCCAGGTCTGCGTGTGTATGGCCCTGGCCAACGGCACCAGCCGGATGACCGAGTCGGTGTATGAGACCCGGTTCTTCGGCTACTGCTCCGAGCTGGAAAGCATGGGAGCCAGAATCTCCATCGAGAGCAAAACCGCCACGGTGGTGGGGGTGGAGCAGCTCCATGGAGCCACCGTCTCCGCCCACGACCTGCGGGCAGGGGCTGCCCTGGTAATTGCCGGTCTGGCCGCCCGGGGCACCACCCGGGTGCAGAACATCCACTTCGTGGAGCGGGGCTATGAGGATTTGATTGGAAAGCTCACCGCCCTGGGAGCCGACATCAAGCGCATCGAGGAATAACCGCCAAGGAGCCGCCCAGCGGCTCCTTTTTGCTATTTGACAGCCCTTTCCCGGTGTGATACACTGATGGAAATAGCGCCCCCCGTTGAATGGTGGAATGTAAAAAACTTTTGAGTTTCGTAGGGGCGATGAAAATCGCCCGCAACCCCGGATTTCAGCGAGCACCCCGATGAATGGGAGCGTTTCCCGGCTCCCTCTCTGAGGGAGCCGGGAACGATGGGGCTGTACCATTCAACATACCGCCCAAAAAGCGCAACGTTGCGGGCGATTTTCATCGCCCCTACGAAATGCGGGGGGCGGGGGCTGTACCATTCACCACGCAGCTCCAAAACCATGAGGGATGCTTACAAATTACAAGGAGGGGTATTATGTCGCCTATTGAACAGCAGATTGAGGGGATTGTGGACGGAATCCTGGAGGATTACCGCCACGGGCGGGACATTGACAAGATGAATCCCTTTGTCCACCCGGACAAGGAGACGGTGACGGACATTATCCACAAGCTGATTCGCATTGTCTACCCCGGCTCCTCCCGGGATAAGAGCTACCGGATGTACAACACCAGGTATAACCTGTCCATGCTCATTGAGGATGTGATGTACAATCTGAACAAGCAGATTGCCCTGGTGCTGCGGCTGCAAATGGATGAGGTATCCGCCCAGGAGCGGGCCCAGGAAATCAGCCTGCAATTTTTCCGGCAGATTCCCGCCGTCCGGGCCCTGTGCCAGACGGATGTGGAGGCCTTTTACGACGGAGACCCGGCGGCCTACAGCACCGACGAGATTATCTTCTGCTACCCCGGCCTCTTCGCCGTGACGGTGTACCGGCTGGCCCATGTGCTGTATGCCCTGCATGTGCCCATGTTGCCCCGGATGATGACGGAGCACGCCCACAGCGTCACCGGCATCGACATCAACCCCGGGGCCACCGTTGGCAAATACTTCTTCATTGACCACGGCACCGGCATTGTGGTGGGCGAGACCACGGTTATCGGCGACCATGTGAAGGTCTACCAGGGCGTGACCCTGGGCGCTCTCACCACCCGGGGGGGCCAAAACCTCCGGGGCAAGAAGCGCCACCCCACCATTGAGGACAATGTGACCATCTACGCCGGTGCCTCCATCCTGGGGGGCGAGACGGTGATTGGCCGGGACTGCGTCATCGGCTCCAACGTATTCATCACCCACTCCATCCCCGCCAGCACCACCGTCAGCGTCAAGAGCCAGGAGCTGCAATTCAAGTCCCGGAAGACCGAACCCTTCTGGGAAAACCAGCAGGGATAGCCCAAAAAATGCCCGCTCAATTCTGAGCGGGCATTTGTGCATCTTATTCCTGGGGCTTCAGGGCAATGTGGACATCGTCCAGTTGCTTCTGATCCACGGGGCTGGGAGCGCCCATCATCAAATCCTGGGCGTTCTTGTTCATGGGGAAGGTGATAACCTCCCGGATGCTCTCCTCGCCGGTGAGGAGCATAATCAGGCGGTCAACGCCAGGGGCGGCACCGGCATGGGGGGGTGCACCGTAGGTAAAGGCATTGTACATGGCGGGGAACTTGGCCTTTACGTCCTCTTCTCCCAGGCCCACCATCTGGAAGGCCTTGACCATGATTTCCGGGTCATGGTTCCGAACGGCACCGGAGGCGCACTCGTAGCCGTTGCACACCAGGTCATACTGGTTGGCGTTGATGGCCAGCAGCTTCTCGGTGTCTCCCTGGGCATCCTCCAGGGCCTTCAGGCCGCCCTGGGGCATGGAGAAGGGGTTGTGGCAGAATTCCAGCTGGCCGGACTCCTCGCCGATTTCGTACATGGGGAAGTCCACAATCCAGCACAGGGCGTACTGCTCCTCGTCGAAGTGGCCGGGAACCCGGCGGCCCAGCAGGAGCCGAATGACACCGGCGGTCTTTTGGGCGGCGGCCTTCTTACCTGCGGCCATGCACACGAAGGAGCCGGGCTTCAGGCCCAGGCGCTGCTTCAGCGCCTCGCCGCACTGGCCCAGGAACTTGGCGATGCCGCCGGTGAGGTCGCCGTTTTCGTCCACCTTCACCCAGCAGGCCTTGTTGCCGGTCTGCATTTCCACATCTGCCAGGAGCTTGTCAATCCACTTCCGGGGCTGGTTGAAATCGTCCACCGCCACAGCCTTGACGGTAGCTCCCTCAAAGGGGCCGAAGCCGCAGCCCTGCACCACATCGGAGATATCCTGAATCTCCAAATCGATACGCAGGTCGGGCTTGTCGGAGCCGTAGCGCTCCATAGCATCGTTATAGGCAATGTGCCGCCAGGGGGCCTGGGCCACCCGCGGATACTTGCCGAATTTCTCGTATACCGGCTGGAGGACAGTTTCCAGGGTTTCCAGCACATCCTCCTGGGAGGCGAAGGCCATCTCCATATCCAGCTGGTAGAATTCGCCGGGGGTACGGTCGGCCCGGGCATCCTCGTCCCGGAAGCAGGGGGCAATCTGGAAATACCGGTCGAAGCCGGAGGTCATCAGCAGCTGCTTGAACTGCTGGGGAGCCTGGGGCAGGGCATAGAATTTGCCGGGATGGTTCCGGGCGGGCACCAGATAGTCTCTTGCGCCCTCGGGGCTGGAGGAGGTGAGGATGGGGGTGGTGATTTCCAGGAAGCCCTGCTCTGTCATCAGCCGCCGCAGCTCCGCCACCACCTGGCAGCGCAGCACGATATTGCTCTTCACAGCGGGGTTACGCAAATCCAGGAACCGATATTTCAGCCGGGTATTCTCGTCGGCCTCCCGGGACTTATTGATTTCAAAGGGCAGCTGGTTGTGGAAGCACTTGCCCAGCACCTGGATTTCCTCAGGCACCACCTCAATATCGCCGGTGGCCAGCTTGGGGTTCTTGCTCTCCCGCTCCCGCACAATGCCGGTAACGGAGAGGGTGGACTCCTTGTTGATGGGCTTGACCAGCTTCATCATGTCCTCGGTCTCCACCACCACCTGGGTGGTGCCGTAGTAGTCCCGCAGAACCAGGAAAGCAAAATTGGAGCCGACCTCCCGGATATTCTCCAGCCAGCCGACAATGGTCACCTGCTTGCCCACATCCCCGATGCGCAGCTCTCCGCAGGTATGAGTTCTGGATTGCTTCATAGACAAAGCCTCTCTTATCTGATTTTTGCACCGTATATTGTCTCACAAACCAGGAAAAAAGTCAATCATTTCATGCTGGCCCAATCAATGCGGATATACCAAAACGCAGTTGCCCCCCTCTCTGAGAGAGTGTCCCCCGATGAACGGAACCCGCCTTTCGTAGGGGCGATGAAAATCGCCCGAAACCTTCCGGTTTCGCTAGTACCCCGATGAATGGAACCCGCCCTTCGTAGGGGCGATGAAAATCGCCCGTAACCTTCCGGTTTAGCGAGTACACCGATGAATGGTGTGCACCCCTTCCCGGCTCCCTCTCTGAGGGAGCTGCTGAGCGAATGCGAAGCTGAGGGAGTGTACCCCGATGGTTCCACCGGGCCAATGGTTACCCGCAAGCCGTTATTGGCTCTGAAATTTTTGACCGTTTGCAAACATCAGAGTACACCCCCCCTCAGAACCGGAGCCGGGGCAACATCCCCCATAATGGCAATCACCCGTCCGCTGGATATCTTGTCAGCGGGCGGGTGATTTTTTGGGGTTCTGTGTGGGGGTGCGTACCATTCAACCGGGTACTTGCGAAACCGTGGGGGTGCGGGCGATTTTCATCGCCCCTACGAAACTCTGAATGTTTCACATTTTACCACTCATCGGGGGACACTCCCTCAGTCACGCCCTTGCGGGCGTGCCAGCTCCCTCAGAGAGGGAGCC
>UROL01000065.1 GCA_900549495.1 uncultured Eubacteriales bacterium
ACGAGATCAGCCTCGGTCTCGTGGGCTCGGAGATGTGTATAAGAGACAGCGTATACGCTGCCCTTGGGCACATGCAGACTCAAATTATCCAGCGCCTGGAAGGTGCCGAAGAATTTGGTTACGTTTTTCATTTCAAGCATGATTTTCCTCCTGTTCCAGTCTCTTGATTAGCTCCTGGCGGGTGTAGCCCCGCAGCAGCAGATTCCGGGCACTGTCATCAAATTGCCGCAGCAGACGCAGCTCCTCCTGGGGGTTTCCCTCGGGGATGCCGCAGACAAAGCAGCCCTTGCCCGGCACGGTGGCAATCCAGCCTTCCATTTCCAGCTGACGATAGGCCCGCTGAATGGTGTTGGGATTGATGGAAAGGGTGGCTGCCAGCTCCCGGACGCTGGGCAGCTTCTCCTCCTGTTGGAGCACCCCGGACGCAATCTGCTGGCGCAGCGCATCCATAATTTGCACATAGATTGGCCGGGAATCCCGGTAGTCCAGATGCAGCAGCATAGGCATGTCCTCCTTTTTGTTAACTGTACTAGCATGGTTAGTATAACAGTTAGTACAGTTAACGTCAAGAGCCTTTAAGAAATCTTAAGATTCGGCGGCTATTCCCAGGGAAATTTTTATTGCCCCAGTAGAAAGCCTTTTTCTAAAAATGGGCCAAAACCGCAGAAATGGCGGCGGAGGAAAATGGCAAAAGCATTGTTGCAATATACAAAAATCTATGCTACACTAACAAAAGTTTCTGTTTATCAAAGAGGAGGGAGAAAATGATATTCGGAAAGTATATCAACCGCTATTACCTGAAATACGCCCCCCATTTGCTGGTGGGTCTGCTGGCGCTTTGGACGGTGGACTACCTGCAGCTGGTGATTCCTGAGCTCTATCAGATGGTCATCAACGGTATGAACCAGGGCTATGTGGTAGTGGATGGGGTGCAGCAGACCTTCGACATGAATTTCCTGCTGGACAAAATCTGTATGCCCATGCTGGTGGTGGCCATTGCCATTGTGTTCGGGCGGTTTTTGTGGCGGGTGTCCATCTTCGGTGCGGCAGTCCGGGTGGAAACCGATCTGCGGGACAAGATGTTTGACCATGCCAAGGGCCTGAGCCGGGAATATTACCAGGTGAACAAGGTGGGCAACCTGATGAGCCTGTTCACCAACGACCTGGACACGGTGCAGGAGTGCTACGGCTGGGGCTTCATGCAGTTTTTTGATGCCCTGATTCTGGGCGTGATGTCCATGAGCAAGATGTGGCGGATGGACCATGTCCTTACGGTGCTGTCCCTGATTCCCATGGCGCTGCTCTTTGCCAGTGCTACTCTGGTGGGCCGGGTGATGACCAGGAAATGGGACTACCGCCAGGAATGCTTCTCCAACCTGTCTGATTTCTCCCAGGAGAGCTTCTCCGGCATTGCCGTTATCAAGGCCTTTGTCAAGGAGGCCAAGGAGTTGATGGCCTTTAAGAAGCTCAACGACGAAAACGAAGTGGCCAACATCGACTTTACCAAAACCTCCGTGCTGATGCGCATTATGGTGGCCTCTTTTGTGGAGAGCGTCATGTGCATTATCGTTGGCTACGGCGGCTATCTGGTGTACCGGGGCACCTTCAACGCAGGTCAGCTGATGGAGTTTATCGGCTATTTTGCGGCCATTATCTGGCCCATTATGGCGGTGTCCGAGCTGATTGATATGACCTCCCGGGGCAAAGCCTCTCTGAAAAGAATCAGTGAGCTGCTGGATGCGGAAATCACCGTCAAAGACCGGCCCGGGGTGAAGGAGCTGGAAAATGTAAAGGGCGAAATTGAGTTCCGGGATTTGTCCTTCCGCTACCCCGACGGCGAATTCGACGAGCTGGAGCATGTCAGCTTCACAATCCATCCCGGGGAGAGCATCGGCCTGGTGGGCAAAACCGGTGCCGGTAAGACCACTCTGGTGGATTTGATTCTGCGCACCTACAATGTGCCCGACGGCACCATCTTTATTGACGGACAGGATGTGAACAGCGTGTCCATCCACTCCGTCCGGGAAAACTGCGCCTATGTGCCCCAGGACAATTTTCTGTTCTCCGATACCATTGCCCGGAACATTGCCTTCGGCAAGAAGGAAATCAACCTGAGGGCGGTGAAGCGGGCGGCTATTCAGGCGGATGTGGACGAGAACATCTCCCAGTTCCAGCTGGGCTACGAGACCGTGCTGGGGGAGCGGGGAGTTACCGTCTCCGGCGGCCAGAAGCAGCGGATTTCCATTGCCCGGGCCCTGATGAAGGATGCCCCCATCCTGATTCTGGATGACTCCGTCTCTGCGGTGGATACCAAGACGGAGCGGGCTATTCTGGGCAACCTGCGGCAGACCCGGCAGGGCAAGACCACCATCCTGATTGCCCACCGCATCTCCACCATCGAGCAGATGGATAAGGTGCTCTTTATCGAGGGGGGCAGGGTTTCCGGCTTCGATACCCACGAGGCCCTGTATGCAAACAATGCAGACTACCGCCGGATGGTGGACCTGCAGCGGCTGGAGGAGGAAGGAGGGAAGGTCAATGCGTGAGTATTTGCCTCTTTTGATTGCCGGTGGCGTTATCGGCCTGTTCACCGTGCTCTTCCTGGTGGCCTATGGGGTGCTGCGGCATAAGGTCAAGCAGCCCGCCCATGAGCGGCATATGTCCGACCGCTATCTTATCGGGCGGCTGCTGCACTACGCAAAGCCCTATACCACCCAGTTCGTGCTGGTGTTTCTCATCATGCTGGTGTCCATTGCCTATGATGTGGTGTCGCCCCTGCTCCTGAGCCGGGTGCAGGGCCTGATTAAGGTGCCTGGGTTCCAGCTGAAGCGGCTGTATACCATGGTGGCGGTGTATGGCGGCATCCTGGTGGTTTCCATGGTGTGCACCTATTTCCAGGCCATGATTTTACAGGAGGTGGGGCAGAAAATCCTCACCCAAATTCGCCTGGATACCTTTACGAAAATCGAAAGCCTGTCCCATGAGCAGCTGAACCAGATTCCCGTGGGCAAGCTGGTGACCCGGGTCAGCAACGACCCCAACTCCATCAGCTATCTGTTCACCAATATTCTGGTTACCCTGCTGAAAAACTCCATGGTAATCATCGGCGTGCTTGGGGCCATGCTGGTTCTCAACTATGTGCTGACCCTGATGGTGCTGTGCTTCGTGCCTTTCCTGGTGATTTTTACCCTGATTTTCCAGCGGTTCAGCCGGGAGGTGCACCGCCGGGTGAACAATACCCGCACAGACGTGAATACCTACCTGTCCGAAAATCTCTCCGGTATGAAGATTACCCAGGTGTTCAACCGGGAGGACGTGAAGATGGAGGAATTCCTGCAGAAAAGCCACCAGCTGCAAAAGGCAAAGGTGGGGCGGATGCTGGTGTTCGGTGTGTTCCGGCCTATGGTGTATATGCTCTTCGTCACCAGCAACCTGTTCCTGTTCTACATCGGCTGCAAGGGCTATATCCAGGATACCACCTTCCTGGGCCAGACCATCACCAGCGAAATTGTGGTGGCCTTCTATATGTACATTTCCAAATTCTTCAACCCCATCCAGGCCCTGGCAGAGCAGTTTGATATGCTCCAGCAGTCCTTTGCCTCCGCAGAGAAGATTTTCACCATCCTGGATATGGAGCCGGAGATTGTGGATGCCCCGGATGCCATAGAGATGCCGGAAATCAGGGGCGAGATCGAGTTCAAGGATGTGTGGTTCGGCTATAAGAAGGACGAATGGATTCTCAAGGGGGTTTCCTTCCATGTCTATCCCAAGCAGACCGTGGCCTTCGTGGGCTCTACCGGAGCGGGGAAAACCACAATTCTGTCCCTGATTTGCCGGAATTACGACATTCAGAAGGGCCAGATTCTCATTGACGGGGTGGACATCCGGAAGATTAAGATTTCCTCCCTGCGCTCCCATTTCGGCCAGATGCTCCAGGATGTGTTCCTGTTCTCCGGGGACATTCGCAGCAATATTGTGCTGCGCCAGGAGGGCATCAGCGATGAGGAGGTCTGGGAGGCCTGCCGGTATGTCAACGCAGACGGCTTCATCCGCCGCCTGGACCACGGCCTGGACGAGGTGGTGCGGGAGCGGGGCAACAATTTCTCCGCCGGTCAGCGGCAGCTGCTGTCCTTTGCACGAACCATCCTCCACAAGCCCAGCGTGATGATTCTGGACGAGGCCACTGCCAATATCGACACCGAGACGGAAATCCTCATCCAGGACTCCCTGGAGAAGATGAAGAACATCGGCACCATGCTGATTGTGGCCCATCGCCTCAGCACCATCCAGCATGCCGACAATATCATCCTGCTCTCCCACGGCCAGATCCTGGAGCAGGGCACCCATCAGGAGCTGCTCCACCTCCACGGCAGATATTACCAGCTCTATACCCTCCAATTCCAGAAGCAGCAGCTGCTGTCTCAGTAACAAGCCGCCCTCCGGGTTTCCCGGGGGGCATTGCTGTCAGTGCCCGGCTTTTCCCTCGGCCAGCAGCAGGGCGGTGCATTCTATCCCCGGCATGTAAGATGTTCCACCACGCTGCTGAAAATCCACATAAAATGGATGCCCTCCCGGCGGCGTGCCCGGGAGGCACCGGGGAAACTTTCTGTTGCTTTTTTACCGGGAATAGGGTATGATAATCTTGTAAATTTAGGCCGCCGCCGTGCAAATATCCCGGGAGATTGGCAAGTTTCCAGTCCGTTTCCGGCCTGTGCGCCGTCGGCCCGTATTCTCAGGAGGATGCGATGTTACAGCAATCTTGCAGAGAGGAATACCTCAAGGCGCTAAAAATGGGTCAGCGGGAAGAGGCGGAGCTACAGGCAGAGGGGAAAAGCCCCAACCCTGCGGTGCTGGATGAGCTGGTCCCTGAAATCAATACATTGACCGTGGTGGATTTGGGCACCATGGATATTCCGGCAGACCGGATTGTGGGCACCAAATCCGCCGGGCGGATTGCCGCCTTTACCCCCAGCTTTCTGCCCCTTTTGGACGTAAAATCCGAATTTGCCACCAAGTGGATAAATCTGTGCGGTGCCCACCTGGGGGAGGAGGGCATCCGGGACCCCATCAGCTGCTATGAATACCTGGGCGATTTCTACGTCCAGGAGGGCAACAAGCGGGTCAGTGTGCTGCGCTACTTCGGGGCCCCCCGGATTCCGGCGGTGGTGAAGCGGGTGATGCCTGCCATGAGTGACGATCCCCGGATTCAGGCATATTACGAGTTCCTGGACTTTTACAAGGCCGCCGGAATCTACACCGTCCAGTTCCGGCACCCCAAGGATTACGCCAAGCTCCTGTCCCTTCTGGGCAAGGATCCCGGGGTGAAGTGGACCGAGGAGGAGCGGCGCAGCTTCAACGCCCGCTTCCAATACTTCCGGGAGGCGCTCCAGGCGGTAAACACCAAGCAGCTGGATATCCTGCCGGAGGAGGCCCTGCTGTTCTGGCTGAAGCTCTATTCCTTTGACAGCCTCTCCACCCTGTCCACCCAGGAGCTGAGGCGGAGCGTGGCAGACCTGTGGGCGGATATTGTGGCGGTGTCCGAATCGGCGGTGAACGTGACATCCAAGGTGGAGGATGCCAAGCCCGGCATCCTCAGCCGGATGATTCTGCCGGACCATCTGAATGTGGCCTTTATCCATGCCCTCAGCCCCTCTACCAGCGGCTGGGGCCTGGGCCATGAAAAGGGTATGGAATATCTGGAAAACAAGCTGGGCGAGAAGGTCACCGCCCGCAGCTACTACCAGGGCAACACCCCGGAGGAGGCAGAGAAGCTCATTGAGCAGGCCGTGGAGGAAGGGGCCCAGGTCGTCTTCGCCACGGTGCCCCAGATGACCCACGCCATCCTGAAGGCGGCGGTGAAGTACCCCAAAATCTATTTCTTCTGCTGCTCCCTGGACCAGCCCTATTCCAGCATCCGTACCTTCTACGGAAGAATTTTCGAGGCCAAATTCATCACCGGTGCCATCGCCGGTGCCATGGCCCAGAACAACCGGATTGGCTATATTGCCTCCTATCCCATTTACGGCGTGCCCGCCTCCATCAATGCCTTCGCTTTGGGGGCGCAGCTGACCAATCCCCGGGCACAAATCGAGCTTCGCTGGTCCTGTGTCCAGGGTACTCCCCAGGCGGATTTCTTCGCCGACGGTATCCGGGTGATTTCCAACCGGGACGTGCCGGTGCACTCGGAGATGTTCCTGAACTTCTGCAATTACGGTACCTATCTTATGGACGACAAGGGGGAGCTGATTCCCCTGGGCTCCCCGGTGTGGGTGTGGGGGCGGTTCTACGCCTCTATTGTGGAGAGCATTCTCTCCGGCAGCCTGAAGCGGGACAAAGACGGCCCCGGCCGGAACTATTGGCTGGGCATGGACTCCGGCACCATCGATATTGAGTTTTCCGAGAAGCTGCCCCAGGGTGTCCGCACTCTGGCGGAGATTCTGCGCAAGGGCCTGTGCGAGGGAAGAATCGACCCCTTCGCCCGCCGGGTGGTGGCACAGGACGGCACTGTGAAGAACCCTGACGGCACCTCCGGTTTTACCACCGAGGAGCTGATTCACATGAATTGGCTGGTGGACAACGTCAGCGGCTCCATCCCCACCTTCGACGAGATTCTGCCCATGTCCCGGAACATGATTCAGGAGCTGGGCATCTACAAGGAAGAAATCCCTGTACAGAAAGAAGCGAGGACAGTTGAAAATTTTGCTCATCTCCGATGAAGAATGCCCGGCCCTGTGGGATTTCTACTTCCCCGGGCGGCTGGACGGCATCGATCTGATTATCTCCTGCGGGGATTTGAAATCCAGTTACCTTCAGTTTTTGGTGACGATGGCAAAATGTCCCCTGCTCTTTGTCCCGGGCAACCATGACACCCACTACGGCAGCAATCCCCCGGAGGGCTGCGACTGCATCGACGATGCCATTGTAGAATACAATGGGGTGAGAATTATGGGCCTTGGGGGCTGCCGCCGGTACCATCCCGGCACCTATCAGTATACCGAGCGGCAGATGCGCAGGCGCATCCGCAGACTTCGCTATCCCCTGTGGCGGGGGAAGGGCGTGGACATTGTAGTTACCCACGCCCCGCCAGAGGGTCTGGGGGACGCAGAGGACCCGGCCCACCGGGGCTTTGCCGCCCTGCGGGAGCTGCTGGACAGATACCATCCCGGCTACCTTGTCCACGGCCATGTCCATCTGCGCTACGACAACCGCCTGGAGCGGGTTCGGGACTACAACGGCACCACCCTGATCAATGCCTACGAGCGCTATATTCTGGAAATCCCCGACCGTCCGGTGCCCACCCGGCACCTGAACCAGCTGCGCTGGAAGACCAAGCACCGGGAGATGAACAGCGAGTGGAACCAAATTTTCAACGCACATTCCCGCAATGGATAAATCCTTTCAAGACCAAGGAGAAGAAGACAGATGTTTACCGGCTTTACCCCTGAGACCATTGATTTCCTCTGGGGGATTCGTATGAACAACAACCGGGACTGGTTCCTGGAGCACAAAAAGCAGTATGTGGATACCCTCTACCAGCCCATGAAGGCCCTGGGGGCGGATTTGTTCCAGCCCTTCCTGAATCGGACGGGGGATATCCTGAAGGTCAGCCGCATCTACCGGGATGCCCGGCTGCACCACCCCCAGCCCTACAAGGAGAGCTTGTGGATTTGCATCCGCAGGGATGTGGAGTGGTGGGCGGAAAATCCCTGCCTGTTCTTTGAAATCCGCCCCGAGGGAGTGAGCTACGGCTTCTCGCTGTGGAAGCCCAAGCCCTCTGCCATGGAGGCCTTCCGCCGCCGTCTGGCTGCCCACCCGGAGGAATTTCCGGAAATTCTGGAGCAGGTGCAGAAGGATGTGGGCATGGAGCTCACCGCTGCCTGCTATAAGCGGCCCAAGGAGGCCCCCAGTCGGGCATTGGCCCCCTATTTTGCCTGGAAGGAGGACGTCAGCCTGATTGTGAATGAGCCGGTGGGAGAGGAGCTTTTCGGGCCGGAGCTGGGCCATCGGGCCGGGGCATTCCTGGAGAAGCTGATCCCCCTGTATGATTATTTTAATTTGATTACCATGGGCAGCCCGGAATAGGCCGGGAGACTTTTTGAACAGAAAAGGAGAAAAACAGAACCATGAGAAAGAATACAATTTTCAGAGGCATGGCTACGGCCTTGGCAACCCCTATGACCCAGGACGGCGTGGATTACCAGGCCCTGGGCCGCCTGATTGATTTCCAACTGGAAAACGGAATCAACGCTTTGGTGGCGGTGGGTACCACCGGCGAAAGCGCCACCCTGACTCCCCAGGAGCGCAACCAGGTCATCCGCTTCACCGTGGAGCGGGTAAATGGGCGGGTTCCCGTGATTGCGGGCACCGGCACCAACAATACCCTCCACGCAGTGGAGTTCAGCAAGACCGCCTGCGCTATGGGTGCCGATGCCCTGCTGGTGGTTACCCCCTATTATAACTATAACAAGTCCCTGGACAGCGGCCTGCTGGCCCACTACCGCGCCATTGCAGACAGCGTGGATAAGCCCATCATTCTCTATAATGTGCCCTCCCGCACCGGCTGCAACCTGCTGCCCGCCACCATTGAAAAGCTGGCAGAGCATCCCAATATTGCCGCCGTGAAGGAAGCCAGCGGCAATATGAGCCAGGTGGTGGAGCTGATTGCCCGCTGCGGCGACAAGGTTGATGTCTATTCCGGCGAGGATGCCCTGACAGTGCCCATGCTGTCCATGGGCGGCTTGGGTGCCATCAGCGTGCTGAGCAATGTGGTGCCCAGGCAGGCTGTGGCCATGACCGATGCCTTCTTTGCCGGGCACGTGGCAGAGGCGGCGGCGATGCAGTGCCAGTATTTGCCCCTGATTAAGGATTTGTTCTGCGAGGTCAATCCCATCCCTGTCAAGGCAGCCGTCAGTGCCATGGGCTTTGGACAGGAGAATCTGCGCCTGCCCCTGGTGCCCATGCAGGAGGAGAACCGCCAGCGGATGCTCCGGCACATGAGGGAGCTGGGAGTGCAGCTATGAGAGCAGTGCTTTGCGGCGCCAACGGCGCCATGGGCCAGCTGATTGCGGGGATTTTGGGCAGCGAAGTGGTGGGCAGCGTCAGCCTGGACGGTGCCAACGGCGTGGCCCGTACCTTCCAGGAGCTGGGAAAGGTAGAGGCGGATGTGGTGATTGACTTCTCCCATCACAGTGCCATTGCCGATGTCCTGGACTATGCCAAGAGCATTGGCGCAGCGGCGGTGATTGGCACCACCGGCCACACGGAGGCGGAAAAGCAGCTGATTTTCCGGGCCGCCAACCAACTCCCTGTGTTTTATTCCGGCAATATGAGCCTGGGCATTGCGCTGCTGTGCCAGCTGACCCGGCAGACCGTGGCCCTGTTCCCTGATGCGGATGTGGAAATTGTGGAGGTGCACCACAACCGGAAGGTGGATGCCCCCAGCGGCACCGCCCGGATGCTCTTCGAGGCGGTGAAGGCAGAGCGGCCCGATGCCATTGAGCACGACGGCCGCAGCGGCGAATGCAAGCGGGAAAAGAACGAGGTGGGCATTGCCTCCCTGCGTATGGGCGGCATCGTTGGGGTGCATGAGGTGCATGTGTGTACCGCCAGCCAGTCCATCACCCTGCGGCACGAGGTGTATAACCGCACCATGCTGGCCGAGGGCGGCGTAGAGGCGGCCCGCTTTATGGTGGGTAAGCCCGCCGGGCTGTATTCCATGGCCGACCTGCTGAAAGGAAACTGACATGAACGTGTATTATATGAACGGCGCCGGGAACGACTTTATGGTTATCGATGGCCGGGGCCTGGCGGCGGATTATGCCGACTGGGCAAAGCGCCTGTGCGCCCTCAGGGGGGCGGATGGCTTTATGGCGGTGGATTACAGCGACGTCGCCACCTTCCGGCTGCATTTTTACAATTCCGACGGCTCCCGGGGGGAGATGTGCGGCAACGGTGCCCGGTGCATCTGCCGGTTTGCCCATGAGCTGGGCCTGGCAGGGGAGACCATGACGGTGCAGACCGACGCCGGGCTGGTGCCCGGCTGGCATCTGGAGGGGGAGCGCTACCGCATCCGGCTGAACACCCCCACCACCCTGGAGCTGAACCGGGTAGAGGACGTGGCCTATGTGGAGCTGGGCAATCCCGGCCTGCCCCACGCCGTCCGGGAATACCGGGGGGATTTGTGGGCAGACAGCCAGAAGCTCCGCCCGGAGATGGAGGCGCTGCGCCGCCATCCTGCCTTCCCCAAGGGGGCAAATGTCAACTACTATACCCCCATTTCCGATACAGAGGTGAAGGTGCTCACCTTTGAGCGGGGGGTAGAGGACTTCACCCTGGCCTGCGGCACCGGCTGCGGCTCCGTTGCCTCGGTGCTGTGGAAGAAGGGGCTGCTCCCCGGCGGCGTTCTCACCGCCCACAACA
>UROL01000066.1 GCA_900549495.1 uncultured Eubacteriales bacterium
CGGCAGCGTCAGATGTGTATAAGAGACAGGCCCATCCCAGTATGATTTCCCAGGGGCCCTCCATGTGCCTGTTCAACAAGGACGACCCCCAGGAGGTGCTGGCCTCCTGGCTGTTCATGCAGTACCTGCTCAGCGACAGCGTGCAGATTCGCTACTCCTGCACCGAGGGCTATGTCCCTGTCACCACCAAGGCCCAGCAGAGCCAGGCTTACCAGGAGTATCTGCGCCTGGCCGGGACGGATGAGGATGCCCACTACTGCGTGAAGCTGGATGCGGTGCAGCTGCTGCTGGACAACACCGAAAATACCTTCACCACCCCGGTGTTCAACGGCTCCGCCTCCCTGCGTAACGCCGCCGGGGAGCTGATAGAGAACGTCACCAAATCCGTCCGCCGGAAAAAGACGGTGGACGATGCATTCATCACCCAGCTCTATGCCGATACCCAGTCCCTGTATCGGCTGGATCAGATTCAGCAGTCCGGGAATCCCTCCCGGGATTTGGGGCCCCTGCCCGGCCAGGCCGTGGCGCTGCTGACTGCTCTGGCCCTGTGCTGGGTGGGGATACTCTGGTATCTTGCCGCCCAGGGGCTGAAAAAACGAAGAAAACGGCGCTGATGCGCCAACGGAAGGAGGCCGCCTATGGCGGATTGGTTTCGGCTGGATAACGCCGCCCTGATTTTCCCCGCCGTGCGGCGGCGGGACTGGACCAATGCCTTTCGGGTGTCCGCCACCCTGAATGAGCAGGTGCAGCCGGAGATATTGCAGCAGGCGGTGGATATGCTGATGCCCCGGTTTCCGTCCTTTTATGTGTGCCTGCGCCGGGGGATGTTCTGGTATTACCTGCAAAAGCTCTCCGTCCCGCCGAAAATCCGGCAGGAGGGGGCCTGCCCCCTGATTCACATGACCGGCCGGGAGCTGCGGCAGTGCTGCTTCCGGGTGCTGTATTACGAAAACCGCATTGCCGTGGAGTGCTTCCATTCGGTGACGGATGGCAGTGGGGGCATGGTGTTCCTGAAGACCCTTACCGCCGCCTATCTGTCCCTGGCCCATGGGCTGGAAATTCCCGCCGGATTCGGGGTGCTGGACATCCACGCCAGACCTGCCCCGGAGGAGACGGAGGACTGCTTCACCCGGGTGGCGGGCACCGTGGCCCTGAGCCGCCGGGAGGAGAACGCCCTGCGCCTCCGGGGTGCCCGGGAGGAGGACGGCTTCCTCCACCTGATTATTGCCTCCGTGCCCCAGGAGCAGCTGCTGGCGCTGGCCCACCGGTACCACTGCACCGTCACCGCCCTGCTGTGCGCCGTGATGCTCCAGTCTGTGCTGACCGTGGCCAAGACACCCCAGGGAAACCGCTGGGCCAAAATCACCGTGGCGGTGGATTTGCGGCGGGTGCTGGGGGGTGCCAGCCTGCGGAATTTTGCACTGGCTGTCAACGTGGGGGTGGACCCCCGACTGGGCAGCTACACCCTGGAGGACCTGACCCGGGCGGTGCAAAGCCAGCTGGAAAGTCAGGTAACCCGGCAGCAGATGGCGGCCCGGGTGGCGGCCAACGTGCAGCCGGCCCAGAGTCTGGCCATCCGCATTATGCCCCGGCCTGTCAAGGATGCGGTGATGCGGATGGTATACAACCGGGTGGGGGAGTGCAAGGGCAGCCTGAATATCTCCAATCTGGGCAAATCCGATTTGCCGGAGTGTATGCGCCCCTATGTGCGGTTTCTGGACTTCACCATCGGCCCCCAGGCCACCTATCCCAATAATTGCAGCGTGGTATCCTACGGCGGTGTCACCCGCATCAATCTGATTCGCTCTACGCTACAGCCCCGGCTGGAGCGGGATTTCCTGAACCGGCTGGTGGAGCTGGGGGTGGAGGTCACCGTGGACAGCAACGAAAGGACGAACTGAATGTACTGTATGAATTGCGGCGTAAAGCTGGGCCAGGGGGAGAAAAAATGCCCCCTGTGCGGCCTGCCCGCCTACCATCCCAGCCTGAAGCGCACCCCCGGGACAACGCTGTATCCCCGGGAGTGGACCGCCCCGGAGGCAGAGCGCAGCGGCCTGCGGTATCTGCTGACGGTTTTCTTCCTGGTGGCCGTGGGGGCCTGCCTGGTGGTGGATTTCCTGCTGGCGGCGCATGTCACCTGGTCCGGCTACGTGCTGGCGGGGCTGCTCACCGGCTATGTGCTGCTGGTGCTGCCCCTGTGGTTCCGCCGCCCCAATATTGTTATCTTTCTGGCCATGGATTTTGCGGCGGTGAGCCTGATGCTGCTGTATATCGACCTGGCCTCGGGCGGGCACTGGTATCTGTCCCTGGCCTTCCCGGTGACGGGAATTTACGGTGCCCTGATAACCGGCTCCGCCGCCATTATCAAGTACGTCAAGCGGGGGCGCTTTTTCCAGATGGGGGGCATCTGCATTGCCTTCGGCTGCTCGGCCATGCTGCTGGAGCTGTTCATCTGCATCACCTGCGGCACCCGGATGTTTGCCTGGAGCCTGTATCCTGTCACCGTACTCAGCGCCATTGGCCTGTTCTGGATTCTGGCCGGTGTTATCCGCCCCCTGGGTAACGCCATTCGCAAGCGGGCCTTTTTGTAAAGCCCGGCAGGGCATTTCCCTTGCGTTTTGGCGAAAAATGGAGTATACTGGCGGCAACTTGAAGAAAGCGGGAAAGAAATATGGAGCACCTGGGAAGCCTGTTCCGGCGGTATGACCGGATTTTCATCTTTGACACCGAGACCACCGGACTGCATTTTGAGCGGGATGAGATCATCCAGTTCTCCGGGGTGGTTCTGGAATGCACCGGGGGCCAGGCAGTGGTATCCGGCCAGTATAACCGGTTGCTGAAGCTCCGGCCGGGGCAGGAGGTGCCCCCGGAGATTCAGCGGCTCACCGGCATCACCACCCAGGACGTGGCCCAGCGGGGCATCCCCCGGGAGGAGGCCGCCGGGGAAATCGGGGCGCTGCTGGCAGGTCGAACCCTGCTGGCGGCCTACAACGCCCATTTCGATTTGAGCTTCCTGTTCCACCTGCTGGCAGCCTACGGCGATCCCGGCTGCCTGAAGGGGAAGGACAAATTGGATTTGCTCACCGTCTACCGGGACCGGCGGGGCTACCCCCACCGGCTGAGCAACGCCATCGAGGCCTACGGCCTCCAGGGGGCGGTGCAGAACTCCCACCAGGCCGACCAGGATGCCCTGGCTACAGCCTGGGTGATGGATGCCATGGCAGCGGAGCGGGACGATTTGGCGGAGTACATCAACCTCTTCGGCTACATCCCCAAATTCGGCCCGCCCAAAAGACCCATTCGCTCCGTTACTTACCGTCCCCAGCCCTATAACCCGCCCCAGCCCCTGTACCGGTGCGGCGGATAATGGGCCGCACCATTTTTGGAGGGAACCAAAATGCTGAACCAAGATGCCTATCAGCTGGGAGCCAACCGCTCCTGCATCCGGGAATTGTTTGAATATGGCCGCAGCCGGGCTGCGGTGGTGGGGGAGGAAAACGTCTTTGACTATTCCCTGGGAAACCCCTCCATCCCGGCCCCGCCGGAGGTAAACCAGGCGGTGGAGGAAATTCTCCGGGATACCCCCTCTCTGCTGGTTCACGGCTATACCAGCGCCGTAGGAGACCGGGCGGCCCGTCAGGCCATTGCCGACGACCTGAACCGCCGCTACAACGCCGACTGCCGGGCAGAGGAATTCTTCCTGGGCTGCGGCGCTGCCCCGGAGCTGGCGGCGGTGTTTGCCGCCCTGGCGGTGCCGGAGGGGGAGCTGGTGGTTATCGCTCCCTATTTCCCGGAATACAAGGTCTTCGCCCAGGGGGCGGGATTGAAATTCCGGGAGGTTGCCCCGGATGTGCCCAATTTTCAGATTCGCCTGGAGGCGGTGGAGGCCATGCTCACTCCCCACACCCAGGCGGTGCTGATTAACTCCCCCAACAACCCCTCCGGGGTGGTGTACACCCGGCAGACCCTACAGGCTCTGGCCGCCCTGTTGGGGCGCAAGAGCCGGGAGTTCGGCCACCCCATTTACCTGGTCTCCGATGAGCCCTACCGGGAGCTGGCCTATGGGGTAGAGGTGCCCTTTGTGCCCGCCATCTACCCGGATACCCTGGTGTGCTACTCCTATTCCAAGTCCCTCTCCCTGCCCGGGGAGCGGATTGGCTACGTCTATGTGCCCCGGCAGTGCACCGACAGCCGGATGCTGTATGCCGCCGTGGCCGGAGCCGCCCGGCGGGCGGGGCATGTGTGTGCCCCCAGCCTGTGGCAGCAGGTCATTGCCCGCTGCGCCCACCTGCGCCCGGATTTGCAGGCCTACGACCGCAACCGCCGGGCCCTGTACCAGGGGCTCACCGACATGGGCTATGAAATGGCCAAGCCCGACGGAGCCTTCTACCTCTTTGTCAAGGCCCCCGGCGGGGATGCCAACGCCTTTTCCCAGAGAGCCAAGAAGCGGGATTTGCTTCTGGTGCCCGGGGACGGCTTCGGCTGCCCGGGATACTTCCGCCTCTGCTACTGCGTCAGCTATGATACAATTCAGCGGAGCCTGCCGGTGTTCCGGGCGCTGCTGGAGGATTGGGCCAAGGACACCCAGGACGGCCCTGCGCTGCCATAGCCTGCACCCTGCCTTCCGGAGAAATTCCTCCGGCGGGCAGGGTGTATTCTTTCCTCCGGGGTGTAGGCAAATGCTTCTCCCATGCCTAAAATTTAGGCATAGCGGGGTGCTTTGCCTATATGGCCTGGGACTTTCTTCCGATATAATGCAGGTAAAGACAAACACACAGAAAGGAAGATTGTGATGTCATTAACCGAGCAAATCAAGAAAGTCTCTTTGAAGACCGCATTCAGCTATTTGGAAAAGAATCCCGAGGAGAACGCCATCAAGCTGATGGGCTGGGTGGATAAGCTGGCGGGCGACGGCCCGGACAGCTTTGAGTCCCAGCGCAATGCGGTACGCAGAGTGCTGGAAAATCCCGACAGCAACATGTACCAGCTGATTATGAACACCTTCCACGAAATCGACCCCGGCGTGCTGAAGGCCACCTTCGAAAACTTCTTTCTCAATGCCAATATTGTGGGCTGGCCCATTCAGGAGGCGTATCGGAACAAGTACCATTGCAACATCCCCTGGGCTATCCTGCTGGATCCCACCTCTGCCTGCAACCTGCACTGCACCGGTTGCTGGGCGGCGGAGTACGGCAACCGTCTGAACCTGAGCTATGACGAGATTGACTCCATCATCACCCAGGGCAAGCAGATGGGCGTGTATATGTATATCTACACCGGCGGCGAGCCCCTGGTGCGGAAGAAGGATTTGATTGCCCTGTGCGAGAAGCACAGCGACTGCCAGTTCCTGTCCTTCACCAACGCCACCCTGATTGACGAGGCCTTTGCCGACGACATGCTCCGGGTGAAGAACTTCATCCCCGCTATCAGCGTGGAGGGCTTTGAAGAGGCCACCGACGGCCGCCGGGGCGACGGCACCTATCAGAAGGTGGTCAAGGCCATGGCCATCCTGAAGCGGAAGCACCTGCCCTTCGGCCTGTCCTGCTGCTACACCAGTCAGAACCTGGACTCCATCAGCTCTCTGGAATTCATCGACCAGATGGTGGATTGGGGCGCCAAGTTCGTGTGGTACTTCCACTATATGCCTGTGGGCAACGATGCCGTGCCGGAGCTGCTGCCCAACCCCCAGCAGCGGGAGTTTATGTATCACCGCATCCGGGAAATCCGCTCCACCAAGCCCATCTTCGCCATGGACTTCCAGAATGACGGCGAGTATGTAGGCGGCTGTATCGCCGGTGGCCGCCGCTACCTGCATATCAACGCCAACGGCGACTGCGACCCCTGCGTGTTCATCCACTATTCCAATGCCAATATCCGGAACATGAGCCTGCTGGAGGTGCTGCAATCCCCCCTGTTTATGGCCTACCATAACGGTCAGCCCTTCAATGAGAACCACCTGCGCCCCTGCCCCATGCTGGAAAACCCGGAGAAGCTCCGGGAGCTGGTAAAGGCCACCGGCGCTCACTCCACAGACCTCCAGTCCCCGGAGACTGCCGACCACCTGTGCGACAAGTGCGAGGCCTACGCCAGGAACTGGCAGCCCACCGCCGACAAGCTCTGGCAGTGCAGCTGCAAAAAGTAAACCTATCCCCCTTTCCCGGGAGCAGCCAACCATGGGCTGCTCCCGCTTTTTGGCAGTTCTGGGGAAAAACAAAGGGATTGCTATTTCCTTCCGGCGTGGTATAATACTTCTGTCCGCCCGGGCGCTGTATTCCGTTGGAAACGGCAGCCCGCACAGGGAGGGCATATACTTATCACCCCCCGGGGATGCCCGGGGCAAAACGCATCGTATCTCCAATGGGAGAACGACAGCAGGAGGAATGAAATATGAAAAACAAAAATCTGCAAACCTGGGTGCGCCTGGCGCTGCTGGTGGCCATCGAAGTTGCCATGCGGCTGCTGGGCCTGGGCAAGGTGCCGGTGGGGCCGCTGAACATGAGCTTCCTCACGCTGCCCATTGCCGTGGGCGGCGTGTGTATGGGCCCGGTGGCCGGACTGGTGCTGGGCGGCGTGTTCGGCGCGTTCAGCCTGTATGATGCGGTGTCCGGTGCCGGCGGCATGACGGCGGCCTTCTTCCAGTACAGCCCGGTGCATACCGTGATTCTCACCGTGGGTATGCGGATGCTTATGGGCCTGTGCTGCGGCCTGGTATACAAGGCCCTGCGCCGGGTGGATGCCAAGGGCTATGTCAGCTATTTCGTGGGCGCTATCAGTGCGCCGCTGCTGAACACCCTGTTCTTCATGGGCTATATCGTGCTGGTGTTCTACCAGACGGAGACGGTGCAGAACCTGGTGGCCGCCAAGGGAGCTGCCAACCCGCTGATGTTCGTGGTGCTCCTGGTGGGGGTGCAGGGCCTGATGGAGGCCGGTGTCTGCGGCGTCCTGGGCGGCATCGTCAGTAAGGCTGTAGATGGGTTTTTAAGGAAAAATAATTGAATTTTCAAGAAAAATATTTGAAAAAGCTATTGCAAAACCAATCCATTCGTGGTATACTTCCATTGTAAGGATAAGGGTAAGTCAAAGAGAGGAGCGCCAGCTCCTCTCTTTCTTATGTGACGAAAGGGTGATAGTGTGAAAATCACGCAGATTGTGCAGGAGCTGGCAGAGCCTGTGGTACAGGCCCAGGGCTGTAGCCTGTGGGACGTGGAATACGTCCGGGAGGGCTCGGATTATATCCTCCGGGTCATCATTGATAAAGAGGGCGGCGTGGACGTCAGCGACTGCGAGGCAGTGTCCCGGGCGCTGGACCCCATTCTGGACGAGAAGGATCCCATTCCCGACAGCTACCAGTTCGAGGTCAGCTCCGCCGGTTTGGAGCGGGCACTGAAGCGGCCCGAGGATTTCGCCCGGTTTATGGGCAGCCCCGTCACCGTCAAGCTGTACCGCCCGGTGAACGGCATGAAGGAAATCCCCGCCGTGCTCCAGGGCTATGAGGACGGCCGGGTAACGGTGCAGTCCGGTAAGGAAACCGTAACATTTGAAAAATCCCAGGTCGCTCTGGTGCGGCTTCGGGTGGAATTCTGAGGAGGATAGACATGGCAAGAAATACCAGAGCCAAGAAGCAGGCCGAGGCCCCCAAGGTGGACATCGGCACGGAAATTTTCGAAAGCCTTCGTGAACTGGAAAAACTCAAGGGTATTCCCGTGGACTATATGGTAGACCGGCTGAAGCAAGCCCTGATCAACGCCTACCGCCGGGACCGGGAGGACCATCGGGATTTGCCCGCTGACAATGTGGTGGTGAATCTGGACGAGCACGGCCTGAGCATGTTCCAGGTGAAAACCGCCGTGGAAGAGCCGGAGGATTGGGCACTGGAGATGCCCATGGATGCCGCCCGGCTGGTAAAGCCCGATGCCCAGCCCGGGGATGCCATCTACATTCCGGTGGATATTGCCAAGTTCGGCCGCATCGCCGCCCAGACCGCCAAGCAGGTGGTGATTCAGGGCATCCGTGAGGCCGAGCGGGGGGCTATGTTCGAGAGCTACTCCAGCAAGTCCCAGGAGCTGCTCACCGGCACCGTTTCCAGAGTTATGCCCGGCAGCGGCGATATCATCGTCAAGCTGGGCCAGGGCGCAGATACCTCCGAGGCGCTGCTGCCCGCCTCCGAGCAGATTCCCGGCGAGCACTTCTCCGAGGGGGATCACATCCAGGTCTACGTTATGGAGGTACGCAAGCCCACTCGTGGCCCGCTGATTCATGTGTCCCGCACCCATCCCAACCTGATTCGCCGCCTCTTCGAGCTGGAGACCCCGGAAATTGCCGAGGGCCAGGTGGAGATTCGCAACATCGCCCGGGAGGCCGGTTCCCGCTCCAAGATGGCCGTGCGTGCCACCATGGAGGGGATTGACCCTGTAGGTGCCTGTGTCGGCCCCAGAGGCGGACGTGTGGCCGCCGTTGTCGAGGCCCTGCACGGCGAGAAAATCGAAATTGTGGTGTGGAGCGAGGATCCCTGCGAATATGTCAAGGCTGCCCTCAGCCCCGCCGATGTGGTCAGCGTCACCCTGGTGCCCGGCCAGAAGGCTTGCAGCGTGGTGGTGCCCGACGACCAGCTGAGCCTTGCTATCGGCAAGGAGGGCCAGAATGCCCGCCTGGCTGCCCGGCTCACCGGCTATAAGATTGATATCAAGCCCGCCTCCCAGGCCGCCAAGGCAGAGCCGGAGGAGATTGCGGAGCCGGAGGACGAAGGGGTTACCCAGCCGGAAAACCCGGAGGAAGAAATTTAACGGATTTTTGTGATAGAAGGGGGGAGTGACCCGTGCAGAAGAAGATTCCCCAGCGGCAATGTATGGGCTGCCGGGAGCGCAAGGCAAAGAAGGAAATGATTCGCGTGGTGCGGGGCACCGACGGAACCGTCAGCCTGGACTTCGGCGGCAAGGCCCCGGGCCGGGGGGCGTACATCTGCCCCAGCCTGGAATGCCTGAAAAAGGCCATCCGAAGCAAGGCTCTGGACCGCAGCCTGGAGGTGACCATCCCTCAGGAGGTCTACGACCGGCTGGAAAAGGAGATGGAGCATGGAGTCTAAAGCGCTGAATTATCTCTCCCTGGCCCGGAAGGCCGGTAAGGTGGAGCTGGGAGAGGAACCGGTGGGGGATATCTCCCGCACCGGCAAGGCCTATCTCATTGCGGTGGCCGCCGACGCCTCCGACCATACCTGGCGCAGAGCCAAGTCCTTCGCCGCCGGGACGGAGCAGCAGTGCGTCCGGCTGCCCTTCACCAAAGAGGAGATGGGCATGGCCGTGGGCCGAACCAGCCTGGCCATTGCCGCCGTCACAGATGCGGCCCTGGCGCTGGCCCTGCTGCAAAGCCTGCCCAACCCGGCAAGCTGCCAGGCTGCCATTGGTGTGCTGGAGGCCAAGTCCAAAAAGCTGCGGCAGCGCCAGCAGGAGGCCAAGGCCCATTTGAAGAACGTCAGAAAAGGAAAGAAGTAACCATAGACCGCAGGTGTTTGCCGATACCGTCTCGTGGGGTGCTCTGTCCCGCCGGGGGAATGTCCCCAACGGTTGGGGCCGGGGGTTCGGCTGCTGCGGCAGGATTGCCGGGGGCGGGAACCGCCGTATCCCTACAGACCCGGTGCGTCATTGAAAATATGGAGGTGCGTATTATATATGAGTATTGTGAAGGTTCGTTTGAAGGAAGTCGCTGCCGATTTGGGGATGAGCCCCAAGGAGGTTTCGGACGCACTGTCTAAATTCTTTGAAAAGCCCAAGTCCAATACCCAGGTCCTCACCGATGAGGAGCTGAACGTGCTGCTGGATTATGTCACCCAGCAGAATCAGATTGACTCTTTGGAGCAGGTCCTGTCTCTTATACACATCTCCGAGCCCACGAGACCGAGGCTGATCTCGT